>JAKFUJ010000258.1 GCA_021732805.1 Betaproteobacteria bacterium
GCGCAGCAGCGAATATCTGCCCGACGGCTGGCTGGCGCGGGTATTCAATGCGGCGCCGGCGCCGCGCGACTATGCCGCCGACGGCGTGGTGGTCGGCGCCGGCATGGGGCCGTTCGCCGGTGGCGCGCGTGCGGTGGCCATCACCAACACCGAGCAGTTTTTGCGCCAATCCCGGCTGGCGCAGCCGGTGGCGGCAGCGGGCAGCGGCGCCCTCGCACATATACTCAAAGTCGAGCGCGAGGTGGTGCAAGCGGCTGTCGGGTTATCCGGCAGTCACACGTTCAGCACGACGTTTCCCGCCGGCGCATTCGGCAACGCGGTGCGTACCGCGGCGCAGGTGATCGCCGCGCAGCCCGGTGTCGCGGCAGTGAAGATCGGGCTCGGTAGTTTTGATACCCATCGCGGGCAGATTGCGACGCATGCGCGGCTGCTGAAAGATCTGGCGGAAGGACTTACCGCATTGAAGTCGGCGCTGGTGGAGTTGCAGCGCTGGGATTCCGCGCTGGTGATGACTTATTCGGAATTCGGCCGGCGTGCCGCGGAAAACGGCAGCGGCGGCACCGACCACGGCACGGCCGCTGCGCATTTTGTAACGGGCGGCCGGGTGCGCGGCGGTCTGTATGGCGCATTGCCGGTGCTGACGGCTTTGGACCGCGTCGGCAATCTCGCCCATGCCGTCGATTTTCGCGATCTTTACGCCACGGTTCTGAGTGACTGGTGGTCAGTGTCGCCGGAGCGGGCGCTGGGCGGGCGATTTCAGCGTATCGGATTTGTTCGCACATGACGGGATGGTTGCAGAGCGGTTTCAGGTCCCGAATCCGGGACACATCATAAGTAATTGATTTTATTGGTATAATTTTTGTGTTTGGTCGTGGAAGGCTGCTGATCCTCGCTTTTCCCCCGTAGCGAACGCTAGAATGTCAGCCGTAACCCATCCGGCAACCCGCAGTAACCCGAATTTCTGCGGTGCGCCAAGTACTTACAACAAGACTACAGGGGATCCGGCACCATGCTGGCAACACGTATCCGACAAAAAGACAGCGTGTTTTATTTTGCAAGCTATCCTGCAAAAGAAGTGCTGGAACGCGTGCGATTCATCAGCCGCTTTTATGGTGAAAGCGAAGAAATCGCGCCGCAGAATCTGCCGCAGCAGGATGAAGTGGCACAGTTCATCGCGCGGGTGGAGCGCAACGACGAGGCGTTTCAGCGCCAGATGTCGAAATCCAAGGTGCGCCAGTTGCGCAATTTCTATGAAATGGCGGTCAGCCAGCCGCCGATTCCCGGCACAGTGCTGTTGTTCACGTCGGACGAATTGCGTTTCACCGCGCTGTCCGGGCAGGACGCCGTCGGCCATCTCGGGGAGCCCGCGTCCAAATACCTGATCATCGATGGTCAGCATCGTCTTGCTGCGCTGAAATTCTATCTGCAGGAGCATCCGGCCGAAGCGGCATCAATCAACGTGCCGTGCGTGATCTTCGACGGCCGCAGCGAGGACTTCGCCGCCGAAATGTTCGTCATCATCAATTCGACGCCGACGCGCATCAACAAAAGCCATCTCGTCGATTTGTATGAGCGCGTATCGTGGGCCGATCCGGACAAGCGTTTTGCCGCGCGCATGGTGGAAGATCTCTACACCGAGGGCGACAGTCCGCTGCGCTACCGCATCAACCGTCTCGGCGGGCGCAGCCAGAAAGACAAATGGATACTGCAGGCGGAACTGTTCAATGAGCTGCACCGCTGGATCAGCAGCGACTGGCGCAAGATCAGCCGCACCAGCAACCTCTACCGCGAAAGCGAACGTTTCTACGAAATCATCCGTGATTTTCTGAAAGCGGCGCAAAAGGTCTGGGGCGATGCCTGGGGCAATGATAATTACCAGATCACCAAACCCGTGGCGCTGAAGGCGATGATCCGGGTATGTGCCGATCTGGCGCGTGCCGATGCCGAACCGGCTGCCGGCCGCATCAAGCGCTGGGAAGACCGTCTGGCGCCGTGGTCGGCGCAGCGCAGCCAGTTCAAGGGAGATGGTTTTTACGAACGGTTCCCGGCCAAGGGCCAGACCGAGCGGGTGACCCGCATCCACCGCGATCTCGCGAAGTGGGCCGGCATCGAAGTCAAATCCAAGGCGCGTGCCGCCAAGAGCTGAAACCGTTTGTCAAAAAAAAGCGGCGCATCATGCGCCGCTTTTGTTTTCAAGGCCAGGTGACGCTTCATTCGCCACGTCGTCCTTAAGATCGGGCGACGTTGCATTCGCCGAATCGATATTACGTTGGTTTTAAGGCCAGGCGATGAAGTATTCGCCTCGTTCTACTTAGCTGCCTGCACCATGATTTCCACCAGCGTGTCCGGCGAACCAAGGCGGGCTTCGACGCACGCCCGTGCCGGCAGGTTCTGCTGATCGGCCCACGCCGCCCATGCTTCATCCATCTGCGGTTTCGCGCGCATGTCGCTGACCCAGATCACCGCAGAGAGCAGTTTTGACTTGTCGGTGCCGGTGGCTTTCAGCATGACGTCAATCTTGGCGAGGATTTCCGCAGTCTGCTCGCGCATGCCCTTGCTGCGGTCGTCAGCAGTGATGCCGGCAAGGTAGGCCACATTGCCGTGGGTGACGGCGCGTGACAGGCGTTTGTCGCTGTTGAATCGTTTGATATCGCTCATGGTTTCTCCTTGAGGTTGGATGTTGCAGTAAATCGCCCGCCGGGCTTTTGGCCGCGACGGAGCAGACGATGCTTTATATCTGGCCGATGGTGATCAGGCGACCGAGAAAGAATATGCCGGTGGCAATAAAAGCGAACAGTACAAAGTCGGGAATGCTGCTTTCGCGTTTGCCGCCGATCTGGGCGCCGTACAGCGACTTGAACACAAAAATTGCGGCGATGATCAGTATGATCGTCATCAGCGGCGCCTGGTAGTGCGCTTTCCACAGCGCCCCCAGACCCTGGGAGATCAAGCCGTCGTCGCGGAACAGATGATAGGCAATGCCGCCGATACCCAGCAGTATCAATCCGCCGACCAGTATCGATCCCACAGTGGAAAGCAGGTTTTTCATCTTGGTGTTCCAGTAACTCTTTAATTTTCAGACTGAAATAATTGATGCCGGGAGTATAACGCACGATATCCGACAGCGCAGTGCCGTTCAGGGCGCGAGGAAAGAGCTTCGTGTCGGATACAATTGCCGTTCTCCTGCTGCCGAAAACCATGAATATTCTCGCACTGGACACCTCTACCGAGTATTGCAGTGTCGCCCTGTCAGCAGGGGGGGGCATGCATGTGCGGGCTGAGCGTGCCGGGCAATCCCACTCTGAAATCCTGCTCGGCATGGTGGATGGTGTGTTGGTCGACGGCGGGATACGGCTGATTGACCTCGACGGCATCGCCTACGGCAAAGGCCCGGGATCTTTTACCGGTCTGCGGATTGCCTGCGCCGTGGCGCAGGGACTGGCCTTTGCCAGGGATATTCCCGTGGTGGGCATCGGCAGCCTGCATGCAATGGCGCTGGCCTGCGGCGCATCAAAAGTGGTGTGCTGTCTGGACGCGCGCATGCACGAGATTTATCTCGCGGCTTATGTGCGGGAAGGCGACGATTATGCTGAATTGTCCGCGCCACAGGTCTGTGCGCCGGGGACAGCGCCGGATTTGCCTGGCCATGGCTGGGTGGGTTGCGGCAGCGGCTTCACGGCGTACGGCGACTTGTTGAAGCAGCGTTACGGCGCATCGCTCGCAGGCACCCGCAACGATGTTCATCCGCATGCGCGCGATATTGCACGGTTGGCCGCGCCGTTGTTTGCCGCCGGGCGCGGCGTCAGCGCGGAGCAGGCGGCGCCGCTCTATATCCGCGACAAGGTCGCACTGAAAACGACGGAACGATGAGCGCCCAACTGGAAGCGGCGCCTCGATTCCGGCACATGGCTGCGACCGATCTTGATGCGGTGCAGGCGATTGAGCAATCGGTATACAGCCATCCATGGACGCATGGCAATTTCATCGATTCGCTGGAAGCGGGGTATCAATGCTGGATCATGGAGCGCGACGGCAGGATTGCCGGTTACTGCGTGGTGATGATCGCCGCCGGCGAAGCACATTTGCTCAATCTGAGCATAGTGCTGCCGTTGCAGCGGCGGGGTTACGGCAGTGAATTGCTGCGTTTTGTTGTAAAGCTTGCCCGGGATTACAGCGCGCAGACGATTTACCTCGAAGTGCGGCAGTCCAATATTGCCGGTCGCGGCCTCTATGCGCGTCATGGTTTTGCCGAAATCGGTTTGCGCCGGGGTTATTATCCGGACGATGCCGTGCGCGAAGACGCCGTAACCATGGAAAAGAAGCTGTCATGAGCAGTACGTGTCGCGAAAGAATATGAACGACGGCTCAAATACGCGCCGTAATGAGCTGCTGAAGGAAATCGGCATCAGTCCGGTATGGCGGCTGCGTCAGGCCCCGGATGCCGTTACTGAAATCGCAGCGGTTGCGCCCGTTGTTGCAACGGTGGTGCGTGAACCCGAAGCGCCGGTGACGGCGCCGGTTGTTGCCCGCGGTGGCGACCCCGGCCCGGTTGCCGGCATGGACTGGCCGGCACTGAAAGCCTGTGTTGCGAGCTGCACGGCGTGTGTGCTGCATGCCCGGCGCAACAAAACCGTGTTCGGCGTTGGCGATGAAAATGCCGACTGGTTGTTTGTCGGCGAAGGGCCGGGCGCCGATGAGGATGCGCAGGGTGAACCGTTTGTCGGTCAGGCCGGCCGGTTGCTCGATAACATGCTGACGGCGATCGCGCTGCAGCGAAGCGCCAATGTTTATATCGCCAATATCGTCAAGTGCCGCCCTCCCGGCAACCGCAACCCGCAGCCCGAGGAAGCCCGGGCCTGCTCCGGTTATCTGCTGCGGCAGATCGAGCTGATCCGGCCGAAGCTGATTGTTGCTCTGGGCAAGGTGGCCGCAGTCAATCTGCTGGGGCGCGACGCCAGCATTGCCAGCCTGCGCGGGCAGGTGCATGCGTATCGCGGCATCCCGCTGATCGTCACCTACCATCCGGCGTACCTGCTGCGCACACTGCATGACAAGGCGAAAGCATGGGAAGATCTGTGTTTCGCGGTAAAGACGATGGCGGACTTGCAAATACCCGGTGCTGCCGCAACATGACGTGGATCAAGGCTGACTGATGTGGAACAAGACTGACACAAGGTGCTGAAATGACAAAAAAATTTGGTTTGATGATGATTCTGCTGCTGGCGACCTTGCTGGGCGGTTGTGGTTACAACACGCTGCAGACGACCGACGAGCAGATCAAGGCGAGCTGGGCGGAGGTGGTCAACCAGTACCAGCGCCGTGCCGACCTGATCCCCAATCTTGTTGAGACCGTAAAGGGATTTGCCGCGCAGGAGCGCGAAGTGCTGCTGGGTGTGACCAATGCCCGTGCCAAAGTGGGTTCCATCCAGGCGACGCCGGCGCTCGTCAACGACCCGCAGGCGTTTGCGCGCTTTGCCCAGGCGCAGGGTGAGCTTTCCTCGTCGCTGTCGCGGCTGCTGGTTGTTGCCGAGAATTATCCGCAACTCAAGTCCGACGCCAATTTTCGTGATCTGCAGGCGCAGTTGGAAGGCACTGAAAACCGCATCACCGTGGCGCGCAACCGTTACATCCAGGCGGTGCGCGAATATAACGTTGTCGTCCGCTCGTTCCCGAGCAATCTGACGGCAATGCTGTTCGGGCACAAGGAAAAGCCGCAGTTTGCGGTCGAAAACGAAAAGGAAATCAGCAAGCCGCCGAAAGTCGATTTCGGCAAACCTGCTGCAGCGCCTGCGCCGGCTGTGCCGGCCAGCCCGCCGAACGCGCCATCCAGTCCTCCTAACGCGCCATCCAGTCCTCCTAACGAGTACACGGTGCCGGCGGCCAAGTAATCAATGTCCGTACTCGCGTTGCCGCGCGCACTCGTCGCCGCGGCCTTGCTGTGTTTTGCCGTTTTCACCGCGTCCGCCGATGTGGCGGTGCCTTCCCTGCAGGCGCGCGTCACCGACCTGACCGGTACGCTGTCAGCTGCACGTATTTCCGAACTTGAGCAGCAACTCGCCGCCTTTGAAGCAAAGAAGGGCGCCCAGGTCGCCGTATTGATGGTGCCCAGCGTGCAGCCCGAAACCATTGAACAATACGCCGTACGTGCTTTTGAACAATGGAAGCTGGGGCGCAAGGGCGTTGATGACGGCGTGCTGCTGGTGATTGCCAAGGATGATCGCAAGCTGCGCATCGAAGTCGGTTACGGGCTGGAGGGCGTACTGACCGACGCCACAGCGAAGCGCATCATCAGCGACGTCATCGTGCCCCGGTTCCGGCAAGGCGATTTTTCCGGTGGTGTGATGGACGGCGTCACCCGCATCATGGCTGTAGTCGATGGCGAAGTCTTGCCATTGCCGGCGGCAGCGTCTGGCAACGACAACGAGACCGGGGGTCTGCCGTTCGCACCGGAATGGCTGATTGCCGGTTTTGTATTGTTCAGCGTGATCAATCGTGGCTTGCGCGCAGTGCTGGGTCGATTGGGTGCGGCTGGCGTCATGGCGGTCGTCGCAGGATTCATCATCTGGCTGGTGATCAGCAGCGTGGCCATTTCGTTGTTTGCCGCAGTTGTCGCATTCGTTTTTGGCCTGGGTTCCGGGACTCGTACCACGTTCGGTGGCGGTTACCGCGGGTCGGGTGGCGGCTCGTGGTCTTCAGGTGGCGGCGGATTCGGCGGTGGTGGTGGCCGTTCGGGCGGCGGCGGTGCATCGGGGGGATGGTGAGATGAACATCAAACGGCTGTTCCGCCACCTGCTGCCGCCGCCCTGGCTGGCACGGCGCGCGTTTTCACCGGCAGTGATGGGCCGCATCGAGGATGCCGTCAAACAGAGCGAGTGCCTGCATCGCGGCGAATTGCTCGTTGTGGTCGAAGCGAGTCTGGATTTCGGCCCGCTGCTGCGCAACCTGAGTTCGCGGGCGCGCGCCAGTGAGATTTTTGCGGAGCTTGGTGTCTGGGACACCGCAGGCAACAGTGGTGTACTGCTCTACATCAACTGGGCCGATCGCGACATCGAGATCGTGGCCGACCGCGGCATCAGCGCGCAGGTGACGCAGGAGCAGTGGGAGACAATCTGCCGCTGCATTGAGCAGGCTTTCCGCGAGCATCGTTTCGAGGCCGGCATGATCGAGGGGATACGGCAGATCACGAACCTGCTGACACTGCATTTTCCGGTTACCGGCGAGAATCCGGATGAACTCGGCAACCAGCCCGTGCTGCTATAAAAGCCGCATTAAAACCAATCATTTATTCAGCGCTGTGCACCATGTGCATGCTTGATCGATCCGGAAAGTGATGCGCGTCAATGCCGCGCTGTCATGTTCCCGCCTTGAGTCTTACCAAAATGGTTTGTTTGTACTGAAGATGTCGTGGTAGTCGGATCGGCGCATCTTGCTGTAAAGTCGCGCCACCGTTGCCGCAAACACGCACAAAAAGAAAACAGGCGTGGCGACTGCTGTAAAAATGGGAGGAGCCGGCTTGCTGATCTGGTTATTCAAGTCATCAGTGCATGTTGCGCAGGATTGCAGAAGGCGCCATGCATGATTGAAGCCATTGTTGCCGGTCTGACAGCACTGCTGACGCCGCAAGCCCTGCTGTTCATGCTGATCGGCGTGGTTTACGGGTTGGTCATCGGCATCCTGCCGGGACTCGGCGGCGTGGTGGCAATGGCGCTGCTGCTGCCGTTTACCTACGGTTTCGAAACCGCCGCGACACTGGCGCTGCTGCTGGGCGCGCATATCGCCACCATCTGGGGCGATTCGGTGACCAGCATCCTGTTCAGCGTACCGGGTTCGGCCAAGGGACTGGCTTTGTGTTTTGACGGTTATCCGATGACCAAACAGGGGCAGGCCAAACGCGCGCTGGCGGCTTCCGCTACCGGTGCATTGATGGGCGGCATCATTGGCGCGATTTTCCTCGCGCTGTGCATCCCGTTGATCCGGCCGGTGATACTCGCGCTGGGTCCCAGCGAATATCTGATGATGGCGCTGTGGGGGCTGACGGTGATCGCCACCTTCAGCGAAGGCTCGCTGATGAAAGGCCTGACCGCCAGCGTGCTCGGGGTGCTGGTGGCCTTCATCGGCATGGATGTGGTGACGGCCACGCCGCGCTTCACCTTCGGCAGCGAATTCCTGATGGAAGGCATTTCATTTCCGGTGGCGATGATCGGCCTGTTCGCGGTGTCGGAAATGATGAAACTCGCGATCAAGGGCACCCCCATCGTCGACCGCTCTCTGGTCAAGGAAGAAAGCACCGTATGGCAGGGCGTGCAGGATGCGTTCAGGCATTGGTGGCTGGTGGTGCGCTCCAGTCTGCTCGGACTGTGGATTGGTGTGTTGCCGGGTGTCGGCGCCAGCGTCGCCGGTCTTGCCGCCTATGCCCAGGCAGTGCAAACCTCGAAAACGCCGGAGCGTTTCGGCAAGGGCGCGGTCGAGGGTGTCATTGCGCCGGATGCGACCATGGGCGCCAATGAAGGCGGCGGGCTGATGCCGACGCTGGCCTTCGGCATACCCGGTGGCGAAAGCATGGCGATCCTGCTGGTGGCTTTCATCGGTCTCGGCGTGGTGCCGGGCCCGGACATGCTGACCAAAAATCTGGATCTGGTATTCAGCATGGTGTGGATCATTGTCATCGCCAATATTGCGGTGACCGTCATCGGCCTCGGCATCACGCCGTGGCTGGCGCGCCTGCCTTCGCTGCAGGCCAATCTGATGGTGCCCATCGTGCTGGGTGTGTGTTTTGTCGGCGCCTATGCCACGCGTGGCCACATCGAAGACGTGGTGGTGGCCGCGGTGTTCGGCGTGGTCGGTTACCTGATGGACAAATACCGCTATTCGCGCGCCAATTTTGTCATCGGCATGGTGCTGGCAGTGATGATAGAGCGCAATCTGCATATTTCGCTGACGCTGTATGGCCGCGATTTCCTGCTGGAGCGGCCGATTGCGCTGGCGATGCTGCTGTTTGTGTTGTTCACTGCGGCGCTGCCCTTCGTGCGCAACTGGCGGCGCAAGCGCAAGGTGGTTTCATGAAGCATGATTTTGGACAGGTTTGCGCCTTTGGCCCTCACCCCCGCCCCCTCTCCCGATGGGAGAGGGGAGGTATCGGCGACCAATGGTTTGATAACCATTGGCCGGAGGTTTGGTTTTGAGCCGCCATGCCCAGGAAAACCTGGCCTCCGTGCTGCTGCTGGTATTTTTTGCCGGTGTCATCTGGATGTGCCAGGATTTCGGGCCGCGCGCGCGGATGATCCCGCAGCCGCTGGCGGCCTTCGGCATCGTACTGACCCTGATTCAACTGGTCTGGCACAACCTCGGCTCGACCGCGGAATTGAGGATGGAAATGATCTCGGTGCAGGCGCCGGACATTCCCGTTGCAGAAGTGCTCGAGACACCCGTGAAAAAACCGTCCTGGCAACGTGAGGCGGCCGCGTACGGCATGATCGGCGTACTGCTGGCGCTGACTTTCGTCACAGGGGTGATGCCGGCGGCGTTCCTGTTCACCGCCGGTTATTTCATGGTGACGCGATATTGTTCATGGCAGCTCAGCCTGGTCTATGCTGCCGTACTGACCGGCTCGCTGTACCTGTTGTTCGTGGTGGCGCTGCAAATGCAGCCGTATCATGGCCTGCTGGCGCCGCTGTTCCCATAAAATCTGATACTGGAGGAGACCACAATGAAAAACAAAATCGGAAACACAGTCGAAAACGAAGTCGAAAAAAACCGCAGAAAACTGGTGTTCGCAGGCGCCATGGCCCCCGTGGTCATGGGCATGCCGGGCTGGGTAGCAGCACAGACCCAGGCCCAGGGCGGCGGTTATTACAAGGACAAGGTCATCATCATCAACGTCGCCGGCGGCGCCTCCGGCGGGC
>JAKFUJ010000194.1 GCA_021732805.1 Betaproteobacteria bacterium
TTGCGCTTGGTGCTCTTCTTGGTAAGGATATGGCGCAGATGCGCGCTGCTGCGTTTGAACAATCCGCTGCCCAGCTTTTTGAATCGCTTGGCCGCGCCGCTCTTGCTCTTCATTTTCGGCATGGTAACTCCTGTTTTAGCCTAGCGTCGGGCGCCTGCGTTGCCGCGGGACTTGAGGCCCGAACACTACTTCTTTTCAACGGCTGCAACGTCTTCCGCTACAGCCACCTTGCCCGGCATTGCCGCCGGTTTTGCTACCGCTGCCTTGACCTCAGGCTTCGGTGAACTCCTGGGCGCAGCCGCCTTCGGCTGCACTTTCTTCGGCGCCAGCACCATTACCAGCTGGCGACCTTCCATTTTCGGAAACTGCTCCACTACCGCAAGTTCCAGCAAATCCGTCTTGACCCGTTCCAGCAACCGGATACCGAATTCCTGGTGAGCCATTTCACGCCCCCTGAAACGCAGCGTGATTTTCGCTTTGTCGCCTTCTTCCAGAAACCGGGTCAGGTTACGCAACTTGATCTTGTAATCGCCATCGTCCGTTCCCGGACGAAACTTCACTTCCTTGACGACGATCTGTTTCTGTTTAAGTCGCGCCTCATGCTGCTTCTTGCTCTCACGGTACTTGAATTTCCCGTAATCCATGACGCGGCACACCGGCGGATTTGCCGTCGGGGCGATTTCGACCAGATCCAATTCCGCCTCTTCCGCCAGCTTGTTGGCTGCGGCTATGCTGATCACGCCGACCTGAGAACCATCGGCCCCGATGACCCGCACTTCCGGAGAGGTGATTTCACCGTTGATCCGGGCTTCTTTTTCCTGAGCTATGCGACAAACTCCTTAATTTCGTGACTCTCAGACTGCGCGCCCTTTCCTTGCAATATCGCTTTTCAAAAGCGACAAAAAGGCGTCCAGGGACATTTGCCCCAGATCCTCGCCTTTACGGGAACGCACAGCCACCAGTTGTGCCGCCACTTCCTTGTCTCCGACCACCAGCTGGAAGGGCAGCTTTTGCAGACTATGTTCGCGGATTTTATAGGAAATTTTCTCATTTCTCAAGTCTGCCTCGCCCCGGAAACCCGCCTTTCTCAGGGTTTCTGCGAGCACTGCCACATACCCGGCCTGAGCTTCTGAAATGTTCATGACGACGGCCTGTACTGGCGCCAGCCAGGCCGGCATCGCGCCAGCATAGTGTTCGATCAAAATACCGATGAAGCGCTCCAGCGACCCCAGGATGGCCCTGTGCAGCATCACCGGCGTACGCCGGGTATTGTCCTCGGCGACATATTCGGCGCCCAGACGCTCCGGCAGCGCAAAATCCAGCTGCAGCGTGCCGCATTGCCAGACCCGGCCCAGTGAATCTTTCAGCGAAAACTCGATTTTGGGGCCATAAAACGCGCCCTCGCCCGGATTCAGGTCCCAATCCAGGCCTTTGGCGTCCAAAGTCGCCTTCAGCGCCGCCTCAGCACGATCCCAGACCGCATCGTCGCCGATGCGCTTCGGCGGCCGGGTCGACAGCTTGACCAGTATCTGCTCAAAGCCGAAGTCCGAATAAACTTTGCGCAGCAAATCGATGAAGTCACCGGCTTCACCCTGAATCTGGTCTTCGGTACAGAAAATATGCGCATCGTCCTGCACGAAACCGCGCACCCGCATCAAGCCGTGCAGCGCGCCCGACGGCTCGTTGCGATGGCAGGATCCGAATTCGGCTATACGCAGCGGCAGATCGCGATAACTTTTGACGCCTTGATTGAAAATCTGCACATGACCCGGGCAGTTCATCGGTTTCACCGCGTAATCGCGTTTTTCCGATTCTGTGGTGAACATGTACTCGCGGTAGTTTTCCCAATGCCCGGAGCGCTCCCACAACACGCGGTCCATGATCTGTGGCGTGCGCACTTCGCGGTAATTCGCTTCGGTCAACAACTGGCGCATGTACTGCTCGATGGCCTGCCAGATCACCCAGCCGTTGGCATGCCAGAACACCATGCCCGGCGCTTCGTCCTGCATATGGAATAAATCCAGTTGGCGACCGAGTTTGCGATGATCACGCTTCTCGGCCTCCTCCAGCCGGTGCAGATAGGCCTCCTGCTCTTCCTTTTTTGCCCAGGCCGTGCCGTAGATCCGCTGCAGCATTTCATTTTTCGAATCGCCACGCCAGTACGCTCCGGCCACTTTCATCAGCTTGAATACTTTGAGCTTGCCGGTGGACGGCACGTGCGGCCCGCGACAGAGATCGATGAAATTGTCCTGCCGGTACAGCGAAATCGGTTCATTCGACGGGATCGAGGCAATGATTTCGGCCTTGTATTTCTCGCCCATGGCGGAGAAAAACTGCACTGCCTCGTCGCGTGGCATCACCTGGCGATCAACCTTGATGTCACGCTTGACGATTTCTGCCATGCGTTTTTCGATCGCGACTAGATCTTCCGGGGTGAAGGGTCGCTTGTAGGCGAAATCATAAAAAAACCCGTCATCGATCACCGGCCCGATGGTCACCTGCGCATCGGGAAACAGTTCCTTGACCGCGTGCGCCAGCAGATGCGCTGTCGAATGACGCAGGATTTCGAGGCCGTCAGCAGTTTTGTCGGTAATGATCGCTAGTTCAGCGTCCGCTTCGATGCAATATGAGGTATCGACCAGCTTGCCGTCGACGCGAGCGGCCAGCGCGGCTTTCGCAAGTCCTGCACCGATGGAAGATGCGACCTCGGCGACCGTTACCGGGTTTTCGAAAGATCGGACGGAGCCGTCCGGCAATTTGATATTGAGCATGATGTTCATTCCATAACCACAAATAAAAAAAGTGCGGGCCAACCGCACTTTTTATTGCCGCCCTACCGTATTGTCCAATAATATCATGGACCTATTGCAATGCGGCTAAAACACCTTTCGCGACGCTCACGGTCTGGTTCAACACCCGTTTTGGCCGTTTTCACCCGCAGCCTGATTGCGAATCACACCACCCTGAACCGCATCACTTGCCCGCATAGTCGAGGAATTTTTCCGGGCTGACCCGGATGGCAGCACCGGTTGGACAGGCGCGCACACAGGCTGCTCCTCCGGACAGATCCTTGCACATATCGCATTTCACGGCTTTCTTCGGCTGATCCTTGTTGACGGCCCTGCGCACCCGCCCAGGTTCGGCGCCAACACCCAGCAGCAGCCAGGTCCATAAGCTTGAAGGTGGATGCCTGGAATCGGCAGGCCCCATCTGTATCACGCCATATGGACAGTTCCGCTGACAATTGCCACAACCTATGCAAGTGTCCTTGATGAACACCTCACCATTGGAATTACGGTGGATCGCATCCGGCGGGCAATCGGTCATGCACAGAGGATTCTCGCAATGCCGGCATGACGTCGGCACATGAATATTCGCAAAAGTCGGACCGGCTTGCCGGTCCAGACGTGAAGTACCGTCATGCGTATCGGCGCAGGCTTTTTCACATTGGTCACAGCGTATGCACAGCCCCTCGTCTATCAGCAACACATCGGTGGCATCACCGAGTCCCTGATTGATCAAAAAACTGATCAGACTGCCCGAATCCGGTCCGGTCTCGCGCTTCACGTTTTGTGTAAATCGCTCGAACGCACGCGCTTGCACCCCGCCACGCAGCGTCGGATTCCGACTCAGGACTTCGTTGAACACTTTGGCCTGAAGCAATATCGTTTCAGTATTCACGGCGGCGCGCACAGTCGCTGAGCGAGGCACGTCAGACAACAGCGCCATTTCGCCGACGTAATTACCGGCGGCGACGTAAGACAGAACGACTTCTTTCCCGCCGATCTGGTGCGAAATCATCACCGACCCGCGCCGGACAAGATGCAATCCATCCGCCGCGTCACCCTCCTTGAACAACGCGGCGCCTGCGGGAAATTTTTTGATTGTCGCGCCCGCGACAATTTCGTTCAGATCGTCGTCCGACAACCAGGGAGCGATGTACGCACGCACCGTGCGCCGCAATGAAATCTGGTCAATCCTCTGTCGCACTGACTCGACACTGCTGATGAGTTTAAGCATCGAGCGGCGCGGCGTCTCGATCAACATACACCGATCTCCAGCGTGCACCGTGCTGGAACGACGCCTCCCGGAAAGCAGGCCCATTTCTCCGAAAAATTCTCCCTTACCCAGGCGAAGATGCTTTTTGCCTTCTTTGCCCGAAATTTCAATAAACACTTCGCCCTGAACAACAGTGAAAAAACTATTCGTATAGTCGTTGATGTTGAAGATCACTTCCCCTGTTCTTGGCGCTCTCACATCACTGTCAAGAAGGAATTCACGGAGTTGCAATGCGGACATTTCCGAAAGCAGGGGCACGTTCCGCTGTACCAGTGCCAGCGCATCAGCGACCGACGCATTAGGCGCAACATGGGCATATTTCTTTTTCAGCAGTGGCTCGTCGGCCGGCTCAACCGGGTTGCCGCATATGTATTCAATGACCTCGTAACCCTGATTCATTGCCTGCTTGATCAGGGGATATCCTCCCAGTGCGCCAATGATATAAAGACCCGGCACACTGGACTCATAGGTTGCGGATAACTGTGGCAGTGCATTTGCATTCGCACTTGAAAAACGCACACCGAACCCTTCGACCAGCTTTCGCGGTGGAGTCGCGCCAAGACGTGCAATGATGCGGTCGCAGGCAATCGACTCGATACCCTGCGGCGTCTGAGCCACAAAACACCCCGGTTTACCGTCGATTTCACCAACCTTCACTTCAACAGCGGTCGTGCCGTATCGACACTCCATTTTTCCGCCACTGATCGCCGCCAGAACCAGATCCAGGTTGCCCTGTTTCAGTCTGGCGAACTCGTCGTTGCGATTGATGATGATGACCCGATTGTCATCAATCAGCGCCAGTGCATTCTCAATTGCAGCATCGCCGGCGCCGACCACGACGATGGTCTCCCCGCTGTACGCGCCGGGGTCATCAAGCTGGTATTGCACCAGATCCGCATCATCGCCGGGCACACCGAGCTTGCGCAGATTGCCCTGCATGCCTATGCACAAAACAACATGTTCGGCGAAGTATTTTCCGCCGCTTGCCGTACCAATCTCGAACGCACCTTTCGCGCCGGAAATATTGGTAACGCTGGAGCCGAACAGAATGTTGACCTTGTGCTTGCGCAGATCTTCATTCCACTTTGTCAGAACGTCTTCACGCTTGCCGGCGCCAAAACGCATCGGGCTGCGCAACGGCAGAACGCCCGGCTCCGCCATCACATGTTTGCCCTTCTGGTAATGATAAATCGTGTGTGAAGGGTGTTTTTCAGACTCCAGAAGCAAATGGGAAATACCCAGTTCCGCGGCATGCGCTGCGCAGGACAGCCCGCCGGGACCGGAGCCAATCACCGCAACGCGGAATGAAGATGTCATCGGTTCGCTCCCTTGTTGATACTCGAACGCAGATCGCTCAATACTGTTGCAAATGCAGCGGAGGAATACTTTTCATCATCTTTCAGCAAGGACAGCAGTTTGCGAATTCCCGGGCTTATCGTCGTCGCACCTACAAAACCCCGCCTCGCCATGAAATCCCCGATTGCCTGCAGCGCCATCACCGCCTGCTCCGCGCCCTGGTAATCGCCGTACTGCCCCGATAAACCGTCGTCAATCAGACCGAGCAGCATGCCTTTTAGATCGTTTTCCGAAAATCGATACGCACTGATGCCAGGCACCAAGCGTGCCAGATACTCCTGGACAGCGCGCGCATGAACCAGCGCATTATCACCAGCAGCGATCGCACGATGCAGGCTCTCTACCTCCTGCGCGAAACGAGCTGAGCCCGCGCTATCCACCCGGCGCGCGATTTGCTGCACCATCAGCAGGCTGGCGTCATTCAAGCGGACTACACCTGGCCCCACGCCCAGCCTCACCCCAGCATTGCGCAAATCCGACATCGGGCGGTGGCAGGCATGACAGTCAAAAAGCACCAGCTCCGGGAATAAGCCGTTGCGGCCCCGCGCCGGATCGTTGAGGATTTCGAGCAGCTCGTGAGCTGCAATCGCCTGCCCGATCGCCCAGATCTTGACGCCGTCCCACAGCTGCAGGTCTCCTTTGGCAGATCGTGCCTGAAAATGCGGCGGTTGAATCTGCGTGAATGTATCAAGTTCGAAGCTCATGCGCGGGTGGCCTGCCGCCATCAACCTGTGCGTCACGAATTTCCGTTTCGTGCCGAAGTGACAACTCAGACACAGTCGTGCCCGCGCCTCGTAATCCGAAGCCGGGTACAGGCCATTCGTCAGATTATCCTGGTGACGCGCACCGCGCTCGACGTGGCTTTGCAGCCAGCGCCCGGCAGGGCCGTGACAGGCTTCGCACGATACTCCATCAGACATCACGAATTGTTCGCCGCGCTTCGCCGGCGGGACATTGTGTGCATGGCAATCGAGACAGAGATCGGCACGGTGCGCGGGCTCGCCAAGTCCAAGCTTGCGGACAATCTCCTTCGACCGGTCATTAAGCAACACGGAATACGCACGGGCATGTTTGTCGCGGCGCGACCAGGTGATGAATTCGTTCTGCAGGACTCGCGAGTTCGTCCATTTTTCGATCGCGCCATGACACAGACTGCTCGCGCAGGTTGCCACACCCATCGATTTATGCAACGAGTCTTGCGGCAGCACTGGCGCTGCGGCCGAAACCACGGGCAGCAGCACAATTACGGTCAGGATTACCGACAATGCTGGAGACATGCGAAACATCATCATCATTTTTTCCCGCTCGCCGGCGCGGTGCGCACCGTCCATGGCGTTCCGTCCGGTTTGAGATAAAGCCGGCGCTGCTCCGTCAGGCTGAGAGGGCGCGAGCCAACCCGGCCAAAAACGGCAACCTGACCGCCGGTCTCATCAACAGCCCGATCTCGTTCCAGTGCACGCGATAACGCCAGCGCCGGGCTGCGCGTCTTCCGCGAGGCGATCAGCTGGGGCCTGGGTTCGGGGCTGAAACCATAGAACCTGGGCTGTGAATCCGGCGCCGTAAGCTGAACCACCTTGAGCCCGTTGCGTCCGTCAGCGACGTAGGCAAAGAGCGACGCATTGGTTGAGCCAATCACGACATCCCGTGCATCGTTGAGTTTGCCATCGGCATTGAATTTGGCATAAATCCTCGGGCGCTCGGGATTTTCCACGTCAACAATCGCAAGCCCGTCGCTGCCGGCGGCGACATACGCATAGGTACGTGAAACCGTGAGGCGATGCGCTGCTGCAAGCGGCACGTGGGCAGCCGCGACAGCATTCGGCCTCTCCGGATTGGTTACATTGATGACATCCAGTCCCGATTTTCCTGCAACAAAAAGGTAGCGAAACTGCAGTGCCGACGCCTGCGCTCCAGTCATCGGCACGATCGCGGCAATTCGTGGTTTCAATGGCTCCGACAGATTGACCACCACGATGCCTGCATCGGCCGCGACATACGCGTAATAACCACCCAGAGTAATATGGCGTGCGCCTTTCAGCACACCCGCGCCGCTCCAGGTCAGCGCGCGTTTCAAAAAGTTGTTGCGGGCTTCGCCATCCTGCAAGGTATTGACGTTTACCAGAATCAGCCCCTCTTCGGCATCGGTGATGAACGCATAATTGTAGATCGGATGAAAGGGTTGTTCGCGGTTGGTATTACGCATCAGTTCGCCCTGATTTCTGTCAGGAGCAATCGGCTGGTTGGTTGGCAGTGTCACGCAGGTGGCGTTTGTGGAGGCGACATGGGTATCGTGCCCCACCGCAGAGAACGGCGCCGTGACAAATCGCTGCGACACACCCTTGTTCGCAATCGACGCAACATCGTATACGCGCATGCCGCCGGCGCCTTCGGCGACGTACAGGTACTCGCCCCGCAACTGCAGGCAGCCCACGCGTCCCCGGGTTCCGTGGTCGTTTGCCGTGACCAGTTCGCGGCCGCGTTTCTCGTGTGCGGCATACCAGTCCGGATAGGCATAACGATGCAGGTAGCTGCCGATCACTGCCTGAGGCTCATCCCATTCGGTCACCTGCACCGCCTCTACATGCCGCTCCTCGCCTATCCACGCGTTAAAGCCAATGAAATTGACAAAATTTGTCCCATGCAGGAGCAACTGGGCCATGATTGCATTGTTATCATTTTTTCCGGAAAGATGGCAGTCATCACAGGTCTTGGTCTCGGTCTTGCGCACCGTGTGCGGAAAGTGCGGCGCGAAGGCCTGGCTGGAAAAGCCGCTCGCCGAAACCGGCGGTTGTTGCACGTAAATTCGCTCGCGATTGGCGTTTGTCGAAGACAGCACCAGCGCCGATGACGAACGCACCGGCGCAATACGGTTACCCTTCACATCGCCATGCCTGCCGAGCTGGAATATGTCATCGCGTATCACCTGCGGATTGTAGGTTGCGTAATTACGGGACGGCCCGCCCTCATAGTGCAGCCGGTTCGTTTTCCAGTTGGCTTCGATCGGCAGATGACAGCCGGCGCAGCTCGTCGTCCACGACACGTGGCAGGTATAACAGGCCATCTTGTCATCGCCATGGGCACGCTGCTCCGCGGGCACATCGAGCCCCCATCGCTGCGTATAGTTGTCGAAGCTCCCCTGCGCGACCAGTTTGGCGCGCGCAGCCTTCTCGTTGTATTTCGGATGTGACGGGTTGACACTGTTTTTAACCAGCGACATCTGCCATTCCAGTTTCGGATCAACAGCCGAACGCTGATAGAGCTTGTCGCCACGCCATTCGAAGCGCCGGCGACCATCCGGCGTTCGCAGCAGCCCGAGATCCGTGCCCCCGGGCCTGGCAGCCGGCCCCGATGTAAACAGCGTCGGATAACGGCTCGCCGTGCCATGGCAATCCGCGCATTCGATCTCGATCGCAGCGGCGACCTCGCGATAGATGTGACCATTACCGTGCGCATCCTGCGAAAAATGGCAGTCCACGCATTGCATGCCCACATCCAGATGTACAGAAGAAAGATGCACCGCCTTCTTGAACTTCTTTGGGTCATCATCGGACACCAAAGCCCCATCTTTGTCGAGCAACGCACCCTTGCGATCACGTTTGAACACTGCCCGGAAATTCCAGCCATGGCCGTGGTAGTCGGCGAACTGCGTGTCTTTAAGCTGCGGATTCAACTGCGAGACATCTCTCAGGAACTTGGGATCGCTCCATTTGCCGGTGACCGCCGCCCCTTCCGGATTGCGGTCCAGTATGCGGCGGCGCTCCTCATCGGTGGGATAACGCTGCTTTTCCGGCCACATGAATGGCGCGTCAGCCTCATAGTCCCACATGGTATAACCAAAAAAGCTGTTCACAAACACGTTGGGCTGGTGCATGTGACAGGTCATGCACTGAGACGATGGAATGGCACGCGTGAACTCGTGCTTCAACGGATGACCTGGCCGGTCCTTGGGTATCGTCGGATCGGCAGTGACACTCCTGCCATCATTGCCGTATCGCGAATAGGGTCCGGCGTGACGGGGATCACGATCATTGGCATAAACCACATGACAGCTCGCACAGCCGGATGCCCGGTAGTCCCCCGGCTGTTCATTGGTTCCCATGAACCACATCATCGGATCATTCAACCGCGTCTTGGTGATGTTGATCAGCGGTACGGAAATCCGTGCACCGGTACCTGACCCGCGATTCGACTGTTTGATATCCGGACGCCCCGGCTCATCCAGCACCTGAAGCCGGCCGAGCACATTGGGTAATCCGATTTCCGGGAACAGGCTGCCGATAACCCGACCACCGCGCTCAAACACGCGAAACACATCGGCTGATGGCACGGTTTCCCAGGCCGGCAGCGGAAAAAGCTGCGCCAATATTCCCTTGGCAGTCATCCACGCATTCGGCTCCACCGGATTTCTGATAGAGGCAGGCAGCCCATCGCGGGTGTAAGCCTCACCGAGA
>JAKFUJ010000079.1 GCA_021732805.1 Betaproteobacteria bacterium
GTGCAGGTGCTTGCCGAAATCGGTGTTGTCCTGGTAGCCGCGGAACAGTTCGGCGCCGGGTCCGATCGCGCCAACAGCCACCGGCTCCGAGGTGTGTCCCGAATTACCCCAGTAAAACCCGGTCTGGCGCGCGATCATGCGCCCGAGCACATTCTGTGGCAGGTAGGAAAAATTGCGCTCCAGGGTTTTCTGGTTGAGCAGCAGCTCGCGCAGGTCGGCATCCAGCTTGAAGCCGGGGAAATGTTTGGCGAGTAACGGGTCAAGCACCTCAGCCGAGGGTTTTTTGCCCAGTTGCTCTTTCACCATGCCCAGCGACATGGTGATGCTCCCGAGCATGCGCAACTGCTCATCCCCGGCATAAAAACGGTTGCTGCTCGACAACGAACTCAGGTCTTTCAGCGCATAGGTCGGGGAAAATCCCCCGGTTTCATGGTCACCGGTGATGATCAGCAAGGTATCGGGGTTTCGGCGCTGGAATTCCAGCGCGACCTTCACCGCATCATCAAACGCCCACAACGCGCGCATCAGTGAAGCCGCATCGTTGGCATGGCCGGCAGTATCGGTGTTTTCGTTTTCCACCAGCAGTACAAAACCGTTGGTGTTTTGCTGCACCAGGGCTTTCAGCGCGGCAGCGGCCATCTCCGCGGTCGAGGGCTCCTGCGCCGGGTTGCGGTCCATTTCAAAATCCATGTCTTCGTCGGCAAACAACCCGAGTACCCTGCCGCCGCCCGCCGCCTTGAGTTCCGCCGTATTGCGGGCCACCTGATATCCCTTCGCACGGAACGCGGCAACGATATCCTTGCCGTCCTTGCGCTTGCCGCCCGGCGTTCCCGCCGGCATGAAATAATCGGCGCCACCGCCCATCAGCACATCCGGTTCGATAGCAAACAACAGATCAACCAGCACTTGCGAGTTGCGGCGTGATGCGGCGTTGATGCTGAATGCGGCCGGCGTTGCGTCATAGACGGTGGCCGTGGTCACCAGTCCGATGCGTCTGCCTGCGGCCTTCGCCGCCTGCATCACGGTTTTCTGCGGCTTGCCGTCCGGCGTGATCGATACCGCTCCGTTGACCACCTTGTAACCCGTCGACATGGCCGAAGCCGCAGCCGCCGAATCAGTGACGTATGCGCCATGCGGTTGTGTGGACAGCAGGCCGAGCGCGCCGTCGCGAAACACGATGTCCGTGGTGGCGAACGGCTGCTGGCGCAGGACAGCGCTTGACCGTTTGCCGAAATCCCATTGCACCGGCGCAACGCCATCGGCAATCAGGATGATGATGTTTTTCGGCTGTTGCCCCGCAACCGGTGTGGCCGCCGGATGGGTCGCACAACCTGCGAATACCAGTACCGCAATGACGAGGCCGAGCCAGTGCCGCGCCGGCCGCTTGTATCGTTGTCCCATGGTCTCCCCCTTGGTGCTGCAGCCGTTTGCGCCACAGTACGAACATCATAAGCCAAAGCAGCGGCGGACAGCTTTACTCACCGGGGTGGCGAGCGTAATCTGCCCATTCCTGAAAGGGGAGAACAATAATGAAATGCCAATGCATGTACCTGACAGTTTCGCTGCTGCTGTCACTGTCCGCTGTTTCGGCGCAAGCCGACGATCCGCTGCCTCGCGCCCGCCCTGAATCGGTGGGCCTGTCCTCGGAGCGCCTCGCGCGCATCGGCCAGGTCATCAACGCCCATGTCGAGCAGGGCAAACTGCCGGGCATGGTGGTCGCCGTCGCGCGCAAGGGCCGGCTGGTTTATTTCGAGGCCTTCGGCTGGCGCGACAAGGCGGCCGGCGTGCGCATGACCACCGACACCATTTTCAGCCTGGCATCGATGACCAAGCCGATGGCGGCGGTGGGCACAATGTCGCTGTATGAAGAAGGCCGGCTGCTGCTCGGTGATCCGGTCGGTCAGTACCTCCCGGAGCTGGCCAAAATGGAAGTCGGTATCGTCAAACCCGGCGCCGACGGCAAACCGGTGATTGAGCGCGTGCCTGCCAAACGCCAAATGGTGGTGCAGGATCTGCTGCGCCATACCTCCGGCCTCACCTATGGCGCACGCGGCTCAAGCCCGCTGCACGCGCTGCATCCGGCATCTTCGTCAACCGCGGCGCTGAACATGACCGGGGACGAATTCATCGCCAAACTCGCCTCGCTGCCGCTGGTCAACCAGCCGGGAACGGTGTGGGAATACAGTGTATCCATCGATGTCCTCGGCATCCTGCTTGAACGCATTGCCGGACAGACTCTGGGCGGCCTCCTCAGCGAACGCATCTGGAAACCGCTGGAGATGAACGACACCGGCTTCGTGATCCCGCCGGCCAAGGTCGCGCGATATGCGAAGGCGTTGCCCAACAATCCCGACACCGGCAAGCCGCAGCGCATGACCATCGACTCGACGAAACCGGCGAAATTCGAATGCGGCGGCGCCTGCGCCTACTCCACGACCGGCGACTACCTGCGGTTTGCGCAGATGCTGCTGAACAAGGGGCAACTCGGTGACGCGCGCATACTCGGCAAGACCACTGTCGAATACATGACCGCGGATCATCTCGGTACGGCCATCGAAAACCGGGTCGCCGCCACCGATCCGTCGCGCGCCGGTTATGGCTTCGGGCTGACGATGGCGGTGCGCACCGCCGCCGGCGAATCAGCAGTCTCCGGCACCGCCGGAGACTATAACTGGGGCGGCGCCTTCGGCACCATGTTCTGGGTTGATCCGAAGGAAGAGCTCGCTGTGGTCTACATGGCGCACACGCCGGGCGCGCCACGCCTGTATTACCGCGCGCTGATGAAATCGCTGGTGATGCAGTCGCTGGTGAAATAACAACCGTCGTCGTGCGGCAGGTTTGATCAACGCCTGCCGCGCGGCCACACCCGCCGCTCGACCGCCACTGCGGCACTGACGCCATAAACAACCATCGCCAATCCGATCACCGCAAACAGACCGGTGAGTGTGCCGTCAAACCAGCGCAGTAACGCGTAACCACCGCCCACCGCGACCACAAACCGTGCGCTGCCGGCGAGCACCGGCCACAGCATTCTGCCGGTGCCCTGCGCTGCGAAATATAGCGCAACGCCGGCGCCCAGAAAGGCGTAACACGGCCCGGCGATACGCAGATAGCTGTAGCCGGCATCCAGCACCGCGGGGTCGCTGCTGAACATCCCCGCCCAGACCGCGGGCCACAACGCGACCAGCACACCGACGCTGCCGATGACCCCGGCCGCCACCCCGACGCCGGTCCAGGTGATGCGCCGCGCGCGCTTGAAGTCACCGGCGCCGACACAGGTGCCGACCATCACCACCAGCGCCGAGCCGATGGCGAATACCACCGGTATCTGCATCAGTTCCAGCCGTGCGCCGAGGCCAAATCCGGCGAGCGCGGCGGTTCCGAAGGCACCGACAAAACCGGTGACGATCAGCGTGGCCGCGACAGTCTGCACGGCATTGAATGACGACAGCAATCCGACATTGAGAATGTCCGCGAACAGGCGCGCACTGAAATCCGTTCCGTGTCGGCGCAACACCAGACCGGTTTTGCCGGAGAGGATGTAAGCTACAAAACACACGGCCGCAGCGCCGAACGAGCAAACGGTCGCGATGCCGGCGCCGGCGATACCCAGCACCGGAAACGGTCCCCAGCCGAGTACCAGCGCGCCGCACAGCGCGATCTGCAATAGCGCTGCGATCCCCAGCACCAGCGCGGGGAGAGCCATATTGCCGGTACCGCGGATGATGTTGGCGAGGATGTTGCACAGCCAGATCACCACCGCACCGCCGAAGATGATCGCGGAATAGCGGGTCGCATGACCCAGCGCGCTGCCGCTGCCGCCGAGCAGTGCATACAGCGCCGGCCCCGCAAGCCGCATCACACCGGTGAACAGCAGGCCGAAGGCCAGTGCGATGACCAGCGCATGCACCGCCAGCCGCTCCGCCCTTGCGATATCGCCCGCCCCCAATGCGCGCGCGATTGACGACGACACACCGCCGCCCATCGCACCGGCCGACATCATCTGCATCAGCATCAGTATCGGAAACACCAGCGCGATGCCGGCCAGACCGTCAGTGCCCAGCCGTCCGACGAACCAGGTATCGGCAAAACTGACCAAGGCCTGCAGCAGCGCCAGCACGACATTGGGCGCGGCCAGTCGCAACAGCGTCGGCAGGATCGGCCCGGCCAGCAGGTTCGCCCTGCGCTGGTTGCCTGCCGTTTCGGTATTCCGATGCGTCAGTATTGCCGATTCTCCCCGAAAACCGCAGCGCGACCTCGTTTACACTACGGCGCTGGTAAAGTATCAAAATCGCAAATGGGCACCGAACCTCCCGGAATCATGCACGCGACGGTAGATGCCGTCTACCGCGCCGAGTCGCGCCGCGTATTTGCGACACTGATCCGCCTGCTCGGTGATTTCGACGCGGCCGAGGAAGCATTGCACGAGGCTTTCCGCGCCGCACTCGAACAATGGCCGCGCGACGGCGTCCCGGACAATCCCCGCGCGTGGCTGGTTTCCGCCGGTCGCTTCAAGGCCATCGACAGCATTCGCCGCAACGCGCGCTTCGATGCGCTGGACGATGACGCTGCGCAAAACATCGCCGCCGACGATGCGCCGGAGCGCGAGGACATCGAGGACGACCGCCTGCGACTGGTATTCACCTGCTGTCACCCGGCATTGCAGCCCGATGCGCAGGTGGCGCTGACGCTGCGCGAAGTGTGCGGACTGACCACCGAGGAAATCGCCCATGCCTTCCTCACCGCGCCGCCGACGCTGGCGCAGCGCATCGTGCGCGCCAAGAACAAGATTCGCGATGCAAAAATTCCCTATCAGGTGCCCGCCCCGGCGGAACTGCCGGATCGGCTCGACAGCGTGCTGCGGGTGATCTACCTGGTATTTAACGAGGGTTACAACGCATCCTCGGGTGCGGCGCTGACACGCCACGACCTCTCCGGCGAAGCGATACGCCTGGCACGGCTGATGCTGGAACTGCTGCCGGAGCCGGAAGTTCTGGGCCTGCTGGCGCTGATGCTGCTGCATGAATCGCGGCGCACGGCGCGATCTTCGACATCCGGCGACTTGATTCTGCTTGAAGACCAGGATCGCGCGTTGTGGAATCGCGAAATGATCGGCGAAGGCACGGCGCTGGTGGAGCGTACGCTGACCACACGCCGCGTCGGCCCCTATGCGCTGCAAGCCGCCATCTCCGCGGTGCATGCCGAAGCGGCGACTGCCGGCGCCACTGACTGGACGCAAATCGTCGGACTTTATGATGTATTGCTGCGGATCGAACCTTCGCCGGTAGTCGCCCTCAACCGCGCCGTGGCGGTGGCGATGCGCGACGGCCCGGCTGCCGGCCTGGTGCTGGTCGAAGGTCTGCTTGCCGATGGCGAATTGACGGAATACCGGCTCGCGCATGCGGCGCGCGCCGATCTGTGCCGCCGGTTGGGCAAGACTGCCGATGCACGCGCATCCTATCAACGCGCGCTGGAACTGACACAGCAGGCGCCGGAACGGCGCTTTCTGCAGCGCCGGCTGGCTGAACTGGCCAAATAAGCGGCGCACTTATCCGGTTCATCTGCTGTCTGTAATAACATCCTGCTTCAATCATCCCCGGATTCACCATGCCACCGATCATTTCCATTGCCGGCCTGACTAAAACCTACGCTTCCGGCTTTCGCGCGCTGAACAACATCAATCTCGACATCCGCCCGGGCGAAATTTTTGCATTGCTCGGCCCCAACGGCGCCGGCAAGACCACGCTGATCAGCATCGTCTGCGGCATCGTCACCGCCAGCGCAGGCACGGTGCTGGCCGATGGCCTCGATATCCGGCGCGACTATCGCGCAACGCGCTCGCGGATCGGCCTGGTGCCGCAGGAGCTGACCACCGACGCATTCGAAACCGTGAAGGCGACCGTCACCTTCAGCCGCGGCCTGTTCGGCCGCGCGCCCGATCCGCAGCATATCGAGAAGGTGCTGCGCGACCTGTCGCTGTGGGACAAGCGCGACAACAGGATCATGACCCTGTCCGGCGGCATGAAGCGGCGGGTGATGATCGCCAAGGCGCTGGCGCACGAACCGGACATCCTGTTCCTCGATGAACCGACCGCCGGCGTCGATGTGGAGCTGCGCCGCGATATGTGGCAACTGGTGCGCGGTCTTCGCGATCGCGGCGTGACCATCATCCTCACCACGCACTATATCGACGAGGCCGAGGAAATGGCCGATCGCATCGGCGTCATCAGCAAGGGGGAACTGATCGTGGTCGAGGAAAAAACCACGCTGATGAAAAAGCTCGGCAAAAAACAGCTGATTTTGCACCTGCAGGAAGCAATGCCGGCCATCCCGTCCGGGCTGGTCGACTGGACGCTGGCTCTGAAAGCCGGCGGCACCGAACTCGAATATTCGTTTGATGCCAACACGGAACACACCGGCGTCCCCGCCCTGCTCCGCCGCATCAGCGATCTGGGGATCGGCTTCAAGGACATCAATACCCGGCAAAGTTCGCTGGAGGACATTTTTGTCAGCTTGGTGCATCAGCCGAAATCCACGCAACCGATGCAGGAGCGCGCATGAAACCCGCCGGCGTGCCTGCATTCAACAGCCACGGCGTGTGGGCCATTTTCCGTTTCGAGATGGCGCGCTTTAAACGCACCCTGGCGCAAAGCCTCGTGGCGCCGGTGATCACCACTTCGTTGTATTTTGTGGTGTTCGGCGCCGCCATCGGTTCACGCATGGCCGGCGTCGAAGGCGTGCCTTACGGCGCATTCATTGTACCGGGGCTGATCATGCTGTCGCTGTTCACGGCCAGTCTGTCCAATGCCTCATTCGGCATTTATTTCCCCAAATTCACCGGCACCATTTACGAAATCCTGTCGGCGCCGGTATCACCTTCGGAGATAGTCCTCGCCTACGTCGGCGCGGCTGCAGTCAAGTCCATCGTGCTGGGATTGATCATCCTCGCCACCGCCGGCCTGTTTGTGCCGATCCAGATCCTGCATCCGCTGTGGATGATCGCCTTCCTGCTGCTGACCACGATTACCTTCAGCCTGTTCGGTTTCATCATCGGCATCTGGGCGAAGGGCTTTGAACAGTTGCAGTTCATCCCGATGCTGATCATCACACCGCTGACCTTTCTCGGCGGCGCCTTTTATTCGATCGACATGCTGCCGCCGACCTGGCGCACCGTCAGCCTGTTCAATCCGGTGGTCTACCTGATCAGCGGCTTCCGCTGGAGCTTTTACGGCAGCGCCGATGTCGGCGTCGGCGTGAGCCTGGCCGCCACGCTGGGATTTTTCCTCGCCTGCCTCGCCGGCGTGGTGTGGATATTCAAAACCGGATACCGTCTGAAGAACTGACCGCCGGTCGGACCCCGTTGCCGCAACGGCAACGCATAAAAATTTATAAAATACTGTCGAATTGATTTCAGGCCAATCGACTACAGGGTAAGCGCAATCTTCAAACAGCGCGGCTGCACCTTAAATTACTGTTTAAATTCAAGGAGTTATTATCATGCGTTTTATGGTGATGGTCAAAGCCACCAAGGATTCGGAAGCCGGCGCCCTGCCCAGCGAAGAACTGCTGACGGCGATGGGCAAATACAATGAGGAACTGGCCAGGGCGGGCATCATGCTCGCGGGCGAAGGATTGCAACCGAGTTCAAAAGGTGCGCGCGTCCGGTTTTCCGGAACCCAACGCACCGTCATCGACGGCCCCTTTGCCGAAACCAAGTAACTCGTCGCCGGATTCTGGCTGTGGAAAGTGAAATCGCTGGAAGAGGCGATTGAATGGGTCAAACGCTGCCCCAACCCGATGCCGGGACCGTCCGAAATCGAGATCCGCCAGGTGTTCGAAGCCGAAGATTTCGGCGAGCAGTTCACGCCGGAACTGAAGGAACAGGCCGAACGCACATATTCACAGGTCTCCGGCAACAAATAACGCACACCGCCCATTCTACGACCGTGGCCGGACTGCAGATGGTCCGCAACCAGACTCAAAAACGGAAATATTCCCATGACCAAAATGATCTTTGTAAACCTGCCGGTGACCGACTTGCAGAAATCAATGGCGTTCTACGAATCACTGGGTTTTCGCAACAATCCGCAGTTCACCGATGATACGGCTGCGTGCATGGTGTGGAGTGAAGCGATCCACGTGATGCTGCTCACGCACGCCAAATGGCGCACGTTCACCAGCCGCCCCATCCCGCCGGCGACATCGAGCGAGGTCATGCTGGCGCTCGCCTGCGACAGCCGCGCGGCGGTCGATGCCATGCTGAAAGCGGCGGCGGCGAACGGCGGCATCGCCGACATCAACCCGATGCAGGACCTCGGCTTCATGTACAACCGCAATCTGGCGGATCCCGACGGTCACGTGTGGGAGCCGATGTGGATGAACCTGGAAGCCATGCCGGCAGCGTAATGATTGCGCGTCAGGCAGCGACATCATTCTCAGCGGAGATACCCGCCATGCACTTCAAAAGCTTCTATCCCGTGATCATGACCCGCGACGTGGCGGTATCGAAGGCGTTCTACACGGAACACTTCGGCTTCAAGGCCACGTTCGAAGCGGATTGGTACGTCAGCCTGCAGGCCTCTCAAGAGCCGCCTTTTGAACTGGCCCTGCTCAACCCCGACCACCCGACCGTTCCCCCGAATTTCCGCCGCAGCCTGGGCGGGGGACTCATCCTCAACTTCGAAGTGGACGATGTGGACGCCGAGTACGAACGGCTGCGGGCTGCGGGACTGCCGATACACCTTGAACTTCGCTCGGAAGACTTCGGCCAGCGGCATTTCATCACGGCGGACCCGAACGGAGTACTCATTGACGTGATCAAAATCATCCCGCCTTCGGCAGACTTCGCGGCTCAGTACGACGCGGAGACACTCAAGGCAATGAACGCCGGTTCCGGGGACAAGTCATGAACCGCTGCGGCATGTTCAGCCGCCGGCTGCAGCACGAAGGGGTTCCCGAATGCTGACTGCCTGGCTCAAACAAGGAACCTAACTCATGCGGAAGATTATCGTCGGCGCAATGGTTTCCATGGACGGCGTCATGCAGGCGCCCGGCGGACCAACCGAGGATCCGACCAGGGGCTTCAAGTTCGGTGGCTGGGTGATGCCTTATTACGATCAGGAGTTTGGCGAAGAGCTCGACTGCATCTTCAGAAATTTCGACCTTCTGCTCGCCCGTAAAACCTACGAGATTTTCGCCGGGTACTGGCCTTACTACAACGACGACGGTTCAGATGGCGGCATCGCCAGGCAGTTCAACGAGATCCGGAAATACGTGGTTTCGCAATCGGGCAAGGTCGATACAAGCTGGAAAGGCTCGGTGCTCCTCAGCGATATCACCGACGTGAAACGTCTGAAGCAGGAGGACGGCCCAAACCTCGTCACACAAGGCAGCACCGAACTCGTGCATGCACTGCTCGCCAGCGATCTGGTCGACGCGATGAGCATTTTTACGGTGCCGGTCGTTCTCGGCGGCGGCAAGAAACTATTTGTGGACGGCTCGGCACCGCATTCGTTCAAGCTAACCAGCTCGCGCGTTTCGTCCTCCGGCGTCCTGATCGGCCACTACGAGCGCGACGCTGAAATCAGAATCGGCGACACCGAACTTGATTCACCCAGTGAAGCTGAAATTGTCCGCCGAGAGCGGATGAAGCGCGAGGGCTAGAGGCTGTTATGGACATATTCGGAACGCAACTTCTTCCCCTCATCCCCACCCTTCTCCCGGAAGGAGAAGGGCTTCCCCCTCCT
>JAKFUJ010000267.1 GCA_021732805.1 Betaproteobacteria bacterium
ACCCGGGCGCGAGGTCGCAGACAGTCATGTTATTTATTTTTTCCAAAAACATGACAGCCTCGCCAGAGGCCTGTTTTTGTCATTATTTATCAATAAAAACAAATACTTACGAATAAACACGGGTAACTGATTCAGCGTGCTGCCGGATACGAACCGAGGATTTTCAGGAACGAGGTCTTGCGCGCCAGCGCAGTGAGCGCGCGGGCCACGCGCGGCTCCTGCCGGTGGCCTTCAATGTCGACGTAGAACACGTATTCCCACAAACCGGTGCGTGCAGGACGCGACTCCAGCCGCGTCATGCTGACGCCATGTTTTGCCAGCGGTGTCAGCAGGTCGTGCACGGCCCCCGGCGCGTTGCGCGTCGACAGCACCAGAGATGTTTTGTCGCGGCCCGACGGCGATACTTCTTCGGCGCCGATCACCGCAAACCGCGTGGTGTTCTTCGGATCGTCTTCAATATTGCGCGCCAGCAGCTTGAGCCCGTACAAGGTCGCAGCGGTGCTGCTGGCAATTGCCGCAGAGCGGCGACCCTTGCTCGCCAGTCGCGCGGCTTCGGCATTGCTGACCACGGCTATGCGTTCGGCCTGCGGCAGATTGCGCGACAGCCACTGCTGGCACTGCGCGAGGCTCTGGGTATGCGAATACACCTTGCCGATGCCGTCGCGCCGCGGCGCCACACTCATCAGGCATTGCCGTATCGGCAGCATGACTTCGCCGCAGATGCGCGCGGAGGTGTTCAGCAGAAGGTCCAGCGTACGCCCTACCGCGCCCTCGGTGGAATTTTCAACGGGAACCACGCCATAACCGGCAGCGCCGGTTTCGACGGCGCGGAAGACCTCATCGATCGAGGCATGCGGCTGCGATCCGGTGGCCGCGCCGAAATGTTTGACCACGGCTTCCTGGCTGAAGGTGCCCTCGGGCCCAAGGTAAGCCACCGCCATCTGTTCTTCAAGCGCACGGCAAGCCGACATTATTTCGGTGAACAGCCGGCTCAATGCGGCGCCCGACAGCGGGCCCCGGTTCAGCTCGCGCACCCTGCGCAACACCTGCGCCTCACGTTCGGGTTTATAGGCTGCGGCACTGCCCTTGGCATGCCAGGCCTGCTGCGCCAGCTTGGCGCGCGCCGACAGCAGTTGCACCAGCCGGGTGTCCAGCGCGTCGATCTTGCTGCGGATATCTTTCAGCGAATCAGCCATGGTCCCGTGTAGCGGATTAGTTTGCAGGAAGATATCTTACAGCGAGCACGCCCTTGATCGCCGCCAGTTCTGCAATCACTGCATCCGGCACAGCGCTGTCGACATCGACCAGCGTGTAGGCCAGATCACCGCGCGACTTGTTCAGCATGTTGTGGATGTTGAGGCTGGCGCGGGCCAAAGTCGTGGAAATCTGTCCGACCATGTTCGGCACATTGGCGTTGGCAATCGCCACACGCCAGGCCGATTCACGGTGCATCACCACGTCGGCGAAGTTGACCGCGTTGCGGATGTTGCCGTGCTCGAGGAAATCACGCACCTGGTCGGCAACCATCACCGCGCAGTTGTCCTCTGCCTCGCGGGTTGAAGCGCCGAGGTGCGGCAAGGCCACGACTTGCGGATGCCCCAGAAGTTTCTGCGCCGGAAAATCGCAGACATAAGAACGCAAGCGTTTGGAGGTCAAAGCCTCAAGCACCGCGTCGTTGTCGACGATGCCGTCGCGTGAGAAATTGAGCAATACAGTGCCTTTTTTCAGCAGGGCCGCGCGTTTTTCATTCACCAGATTACGCGTCGCCGGCACCAGCGGCACATGCAGCGTGACAAAATCGGCGGCCTTGAGCACTTCCTCGATGGTATGCGCCTTGCGCACCTGCGACGGCAGGCTCCATGCCGCGTCCACCGTGATTTCCGGGTCGTAACCCAGCACATCCATGCCGAGCTTGATCGCGGCATCGGCCACCAGGCTGCCGATCTTGCCAAGGCCGATGACACCCAGCGTGCGGCCCGGGAGTTCCAGTCCGGCAAACTGCTTTTTGCCGTCTTCAACCAGCTTGTGCAGTGCCTTGTCATTCCCGCTCAGACCTTCGACAAAGCGTGCCGCAGGCAGCAGATTGCGCGCCGCCATCAGCAGTGCGGCAATCACCAGTTCCTTGACCGCATTGGCATTGGCGCCTGGCGCATTGAATACCGGCGCACCGCGCAAATTCATTTTGTCGACCGGAATGTTGTTGGTACCGGCGCCGGCACGACCAATCGCCATCACGCTGGCAGGAATCTCCATGGCGTGCATGTCATGCGAGCGCACGAGGATGGCGTCCGGCTTTGTGATATCGCCGCCCACGTTGTAGCGTTCCTTGGGGAACCGCTGCAGGCCGACGCCGGCAATCGAATTCAGCGTCAGTATCTGAAACAGCCGGCGCGCGGGTTCAACCATGCCTGCGCTCGAACTCGCGCATACACTGCACCAGCGCCTGCACGCCTTCGATCGGCATCGCGTTGTAGATGGAGGCGCGCATGCCGCCGACCGAACGATGGCCCTTCAGTTGCGTCAGTCCGGCGGCCTCGGTTTCCTTGAGGAAAGCCTTGTCGAGGTCGGCACTGCGCAGCGTGAACGGAATGTTCATCAGAGAACGGTCATCCTTTGCCACCGGCGAATGGTAAAACTCGGTCTGATCCAGATAATCGTAAAGGAATCCGGCTTTCGCGCGGTTGATCTGCTCCATCTTCGACAGGCCGCCCAGTTTTTTCAGCCACTGGAATACCAGTCCGGCTACGTATATGCCATAAGTCGCAGGGGTGTTGGACATTGAATCGTTTTCCGCCTGCGTCTTGTAATTGAACACAGTCGGCGTCACTGGCAGTGCCTGACCGAGCAGGTCATCACGCACGATGACGATGGTGACACCAGCGGGGCCGATGTTTTTCTGAGCGCCGCCGTAAATCAACCCGTAGCGCGACACGTCCATCGGCCGCGACAGGATGTGCGAGGACATGTCGGCGACCAGCGGCACATTGCCGGTATCCGGCACCCAGTGGAATTCGACGCCACCGATGGTCTCGTTCGACGTGATGTGCACATAGGCGGCATCGGGATCCAGCCGCCACTGCGCCTGTTTCGGCACATGGCTGAATGCCGCATCTTCGGAACTGGCCGCGACATGGACCTGGCAGTATTTTTTCGCTTCGACGATGGCCTTTTTCGACCACTCGCCGGTGTTGGTGTAATCCGCTTTCGTTTTCCCGCGGAGCAGGTTCATCGGCACCACCGCGAACTGCGCCGATGCGCCGCCCTGCAGGAACAGCACCTTGTAGTTCTTCGGCATGTCCATCAGTTCGCGCAGGTCGGCTTCGGCCTGGGCGTGGATCTCGATGAATTCCTTGCCGCGATGGCTCATTTCCATGACCGACATGCCACTGCCGTGCCAATCGAGCATTTCCGCCGCCGCCTGCTGCAGCACCGGCTCCGGCAACACCGCCGGCCCAGCACTGAAATTGAATACTCTGGACATTTTTATAGGATTGGGGATTGGGGATTGGGGATTGAGGAGTTGGGATTGAGGATTGAGGATGTGGCTTGGGCGATGAGGATCGTTTGAAAGAGGATTTACTCAATCCTCAATCCTGAAACTCATTCCTCTTCTTCGCCGGTCTCAACGATGGTTTCCATACCGACCAGCCGTTCACCCTCATCCAGATTGATCAGACGCACACCCTGGGTCGAACGACCTTGCTCACGCACCTCTGCCACGCGGGTGCGGATCAGCACGCCGCCACTGGCAATCAGCATGATCTCGTCTTCCTTGCTCACCAGCTGGGCACCGATCAGTTTGCCGTTACGGTCGCTGGCCTGGATTGCAATCATGCCCTGCGTGCCACGACCGTGACGCGTGTATTCCGCCACCGGAGTGCGTTTGCCGTAACCGTTTTCGGTCGCCGTCAGCACCGACTGGGTTTCTTCGCCCGCCGTCAGCAGCGATATAACCTTTTGTTTTGCCTGAAGTTTCATGCCGCGCACGCCTGCCGCCGCACGTCCCATCACGCGCACTTCATCCTCGTTGAAGCGCACCGCCTTGCCGGCATCGGAGAACAGCATGATGTCCTGCTTGCCGTCGGTCACGGCAACACCGATCAGGTAATCGCCGTCGTCGAGATTGACCGCGATGATGCCCTTGGCCATCGGCCGCGAAAACGCCGACAGCGCGGTTTTTTTCACGGTGCCGGTGGACGTCGCCATGAACACAAAGTGATTGTCATCAAATTCCTTCACCGGCAGGATCGCGGTGATTTTTTCGTGTTCCATCAGCGGCACGAGATTGACGATCGGTTTGCCGCGCGAGGCGCGGCTGCCCTGCGGCACCGCATATACCTTGATCCAGTACACCCGCCCGCGATTCGAAAAACACAGAATGTAATCGTGGGTATTGGCGATGAACAGTTTTTCGACGAAATCGTCATCCTTGGTCGTCGTCGCCTGCTTGCCGCGGCCGCCGCGTTTCTGCGCGCGGTAATCCGCCACCGGCTGCGATTTCATGTAGCCGCCGTGCGACAGCGTCACCACCACGTCTTCCGGCTGGATCAGGTCTTCAGTACTCAAATCCTGGGTGCTGGTGACGATTTCACTGCGCCGCTCGTCGGCGTAGAGCTTTCGGACATCCGTGAGTTCCTGCGCAATGATCTTGGTCACCCGCGCCGGCTTGTCGAGAATGTCGAGCAAATCGGTGATCTTGTCCATCGTCTCGCGGTATTCAGCGACGATCTTGTCCTGTTCCAGCGCGGTAAGGCGCTGCAGGCGCAATTCCAGAATCTGCTGGGCCTGGGTGTCGGAAAGTTTGTAGCCTTTTTTCTGCAAACCGAACTCGGACGACAGACCCTCGGGGCGATACGAAGCGCCTTCGCCGCGCGACAGCAAATCCTCGACCAGTTTCGAGCGCCAGAACCGCGCCATCAGTTCCTGCTTGGCGTCCGCCGGCGTCGGCGCCGCCTTGATCAGTGCAATCACCTCGTCCACGTTCGACAACGCTACTGCCAAGCCCTCAAGAATGTGACCGCGGTCACGCGCCTTGCGCAGCTCAAACACCGTACGGCGGGTAACCACTTCGCGGCGGTGACGCAGGAAAGCTTCAAGGAACTGCTTCAGATTGAGTACCCGCGGCTGGCCGTCGACCAGAGCCACCATGTTCATGCCGAAACTTTCCTGCATCTGCGTGTCTTTCCACAGATTGTTCAGGACAATTTCCGGTACTTCGCCGCGTTTCAGCTCAATAACAGCCCGCATGCCGGATTTATCGGACTCGTCACGGATGTCGGAGATGCCTTCCAGTTTTTTCTCGCGCACCAGCTCGCCGATTTTCATCAGCAGGTTGGCCTTGTTGACCTGATACGGCAGTTCATCGATAACGATGGCTACGCGACCGCCCTTTTCCGCCTCTTCGAAATGGGTGCGGGCGCGCATGATCACGCGGCCGCGGCCGGTGCGATAACCGTCGCGCACGCCGGCCACACCATAGATGATGCCGGCAGTCGGAAAATCCGGCGCCGGCACGATTTCGATCAGTTCGTCGATGGTAATTTCGGGTTTTTTCAACAGCGCCTGACAGGCGTCCACCACCTCACCGAGATTGTGCGGCGGAATGTTGGTGGCCATGCCCACGGCGATACCCGAAGACCCGTTGATCAGCAGGTTCGGCACCTTGGTCGGCAGCGTGACCGGCTCTTTTTCCTTGCCGTCATAGTTGTCGACAAAATCGACGGTGTCCATGTCGATGTCGGCAAGCATGTCGGAAGTGATTTTCTGCATCCGGCACTCGGTGTAACGATAAGCCGCTGCCGAGTCGCCGTCGACCGAACCGAAGTTGCCCTGACCGTCGATCAGCATATAGCGCATCGAGAAATTCTGCGCCATACGTACCAGCGCCTCGTAGGTAGCGCTGTCGCCATGCGGATGATATTTGCCGAGCACGTCACCGACCACGCGCGCGCATTTCACGTAAGGCCTGTTCCACGCCGTGTTCGACTCATGCATCGCGAACAGGATTCGGCGATGCACAGGCTTCAGGCCGTCGCGTACATCGGGCAGCGCGCGCCCGACTATCACACTCATGGCGTAGTCGAGATAGGAGCGGCGCATCTCCTCTTCGAGGCTGATGTTCAGTGTTTCTTTTGCGAATTGATTCATGGATTTCAGGGGCTTGTTATTGTGATCGGACTGGCTATTCGCGCAGCCGTGAAAATCATTATTAAGTCGTGATTACAAAGTGTGGAATTCTAACATGCTGCAATGCGCTTCACACCCTGACAACCCGGCCCGTACAGCATGAGCAGACGATCGCGGGCAACATGTTGTGCCGCGTACTTGTCGTTGGTATTGAGCGTCATGATCCACATCCATTTGCGCTGCTTTTGGTCTTGGGTGTCGCCGCACTTCGGCGTCGAAAAGAGCATGCTGCCGGCATCAAATATGCCGGTCCGGACCGCGAAATGAGCCGTCACCCAGCCCTAATCCCGTGTTCCACAAAGTGAAATACCCCACGCGGGAACCTGATGTATTTACACAACAGTCCCGTGCTTTATTTTTTAAAAACATGCTACTATTCGTGTCAAGGTTTACTCGGATATCGGGGATGTGGTATCTAGTGGCCTCGGGGAGCACCAAATTTTCTTTTTTACCGACTATCCGGCACGACCCTACTTTCCGTAAAACAGGAGGATCAAAAACATGCGTTCAGCTCTCAGGATTACCATTGCAGGCGCCATTGCAGCAGCGGCGCTTGCACCTGCCCTCGTCTCGGCGCAGGCCAAAGACGGCTATCTGACGGATAGCGCTGGTGCTGTGGTCAAAGCTGCCGGCGCCAACGTCTGCGTCCGCACCAGCCAGTGGACCCCGGCTCTGGCCGTTGTCGAATGCGACCCGGATCTGGTGAAGAAGCCGGCGCCGCAGAAAGCTGCTGTTGCACCCCAGAAAGCAGCTCCGCAAAAAGCCGCGCCGAAAAAAGAGGCACCGAAGCCCAAGAAACCCGAAATGCTCAATATCGAAGAGAAAATTGAGCTGCAGGGCATGGAGTTCAACAAGGCCGAAATGACGGCAGACAACAAAAAAGATCTGGACGATTTCCTCGGTGACCTGCGCAAGGCCACCAAAGCACGCGCACCGGTTGAATTTGGTGCAGTGATCGTCACCGGCCACACCGATCGCATCGGCAGCATGAAATACAACATGAAGCTGTCAGAGCGTCGCGCGATCACGGTGAAGGATTACATCGTGTCCAAAGGCATCGACCAGAAACTGATCTTCTGGGAAGGCAAAGGTCCGAAACAGCCGATCCCGGTAACCAAGTTCTGCGATAACAAGATGAAGCGCAAGCAGCTCATCGAGTGTCTGGCCCCGAACCGCCGCGTCACGGTGGAAGTGGTTGGCCGCGCGCAAAGCCTGGCCAAGCCGAAAGCCGCCGCCAAAAAGCCGGCAGCCAAGCGCTGATCAGCAACCGTAGTTTGAAAAGCCCTGCTTCGGCAGGGCTTTTTTTTTGCAGAGTGCAATACAATCGCCCTTTCACTACTTCCTGCTCCCAGCGATATCTGTTCCGATGCCTGCAATCACCGTCATTGAACCGCGATGGGTAATCCCGGTAGAACCTGCCCTTGCCGTGCTCGAAGCACATGCCGTGGTCATGGTCGGCAATCGCATCGACTGCGTATTGCCGGTGGCCGAGGCCGCGGTCCGATATCCTGACGCACCTCGCGTCCTGCTGCCCGACCATGCCCTGATTCCCGGACTGGTCAATCTGCATACCCATGCCGCGATGACCCTGATGCGGGGCATGGCAGACGACCTGCCGTTGATGGACTGGCTGCAGAACCACATCTGGCCGGCCGAAACGAAGCAAGTCTCGGACGAATTCGTCTATGACGGCACACTGCTCGCCTGTGCCGAGATGCTGCGTGGCGGCATCACCTGCTTCAATGACATGTATTTTTTCCCTGAAGCTGCGGCCCGTGCAGCGATCCGCGCCGGCATGCGTGCCGCGCTGGGCATCATCGCCATCGAATTCCGCTCCGCCTACGCCAACGACGCCCAGGACTATCTGGCAAAAGGCATGGCCTTGCGTGACACGCTGCGTGATGAACCGCTGCTGACGTTCTGCCTCGCACCGCATGCGCCGTTCACGGTATCGAATGCCACGTTCAGCCAGATCGCCACTTATGCCGGCGAACTGGAACTGCCCGTGCATATCCATATCCATGAAACTGCGCAGGAAATCAGCGACAGCCTGGCGCAGCACGGCGTGCGCCCGCTGGCACGGATCGAAAAGGCCGGCTTGCTTGGCCCCGGACTGATCGCCGTGCACAGCGTGCATCTGGATGACCATGAGATTGCGCTGTTTGCGCGTCACGGCTGCTCGGTCGCGCACTGTCCGTCGTCCAATCTGAAACTTGCCAGCGGTATCGCGCCCATCTCCAAACTGCTGCAGGCCGGAGTCAATGTCGGATTCGGCACTGACGGCGCCGCCAGCAACAACCGGCTCGATTTATTGACTGAAATGCGCCTTGCCGCCTTGCTGGCCAAGGGCAGCAGCGGCAATGCAACGACCCTGCCTGCGCACCAGGCGCTGGAATGCGCAACGCTGGGCGGCGCGCGCGCTTTGGGCCTGCAGGAGCAAATCGGCTCCATCACACCGGGCAAACTGGCCGACCTCACCGCAATCAAACTTGCCGGCAGCGAATTGACCCCTTGTTATGATCCGATATCGCATCTGGTCTACGCCGCCGGTCGCGAACATGTCAGTGACGTCTGGGTCGGCGGCGAACGGAGACTGGCTGATGGCCGGCTCGCCGGTCTGGATGAATCCGCGATACAGGCCAGGGCGCGGCAATGGCGAAACAGGATACGTCCGGCATGAACACCAACGTCGATCCCGGCGAACTGGAAAAATTCAGCGAACTCGCCCATCGCTGGTGGGATCCCGAGAGCGAATTCCGGCCGCTGCATGAAATCAATCCGCTGCGACTGGACTACATCGACGGCATCGCAGCGCTGCGTGACAAAGCCGTGCTGGATGTCGGTTGTGGCGGCGGCATCCTTGCCGAGGCCATGGCAGCACGCGGCGCACGGGTCATCGGCATCGACCTTGCCGACAAACCGCTCAAAGTCGCGCAACTGCACCTGCTCGAATCAAAACTCACAGTGGTTTATCGCAACATCGCTGTTGAAACGCTGGCGCAGGAAATGCCGCACGCTTTCGATGTCGTGACCTGCATGGAAATGCTCGAACATGTACCCGATCCAGCCTCTGTCGTGCGCTCCTGCGCAGCTCTGCTCAAACCCGGTGGCCATGCTTTTTTTGCGACGCTGAACCGCAATCCCAAGTCGTATTTATACGCCATCATCGGCGCCGAATACGTATTGAACCTGCTGCCGCGCGGCACCCATGACTACGCCCGTTTCATCAAACCTTCCGAGCTCTCCGCCACCTGTCGCAATGCCGGACTCGAAATCAGCGGCATCACCGGCATGACCTACAACCCGTTCAGCAAAATTTATGCGCTTGAAGCGGATGCCAGCGTCAACTATATCCTTTGCGCCCGCGCGCCCCATTCATGACCTCCGCCGTATTGTTCGACCTTGACGGCACGTTTGCCGATACCGCGCCCGACCTGGGACGTGCGGTCAACACGATGCGTGCGGCGCGCGGCCTGAAGCCGGTGCCTTTGGCCGATACCCGTCGCGTGACAT
>JAKFUJ010000041.1 GCA_021732805.1 Betaproteobacteria bacterium
GTGCCTTGGCACCACGGCCGTTGGCCATCACCTGCACCGTGTAAAAACAGCCGCTGCGCAGCGTGGCGATGGTCGGCGTGCCGCCCACTTCATACTAATGATAATAGGGTGGCGCATCACCCCAGCGCCGCTTGTAAAAAGCGAGCACCTGTTGCGGGGTCTGTTCCGTGGTCAATTCCTTGATTTGCATGGGAATGCCGTTCATGCGCATGTTCTCGGCCACCCATTGCAACTGACCGACATGCGGCGTTGGAAACTCGGGACAGGGCACCGCTTTCTCCTGCGCAAACGCTGTCGCGCAAAAACCGGCGGTCAGTACGGTCATCAGGCGTAACAAGAATCTGCCGCGATTTCGGCCGGGCATGGCGTAAATTCGAATCATCAGTTGAGCCGGTCGGGCGGAAGCTGATCCACCTCGATTTTGCCCAGCTCCAGCACGGTAGGCACCAGTTCCGGCGTAAACGGCACCAGAATCCAGCGCACTGCGTCCAGCACCGGATTACTGAGAACGGAAGTCGGTGTCAGACCCTGCACCTGTTTTTTGACATGTGCTGCGCCATTCGCGCCCCAGCCATTGGCCAGAATCACGTTTTTATCGGTGATCGACAGATTCAGGCGCGCCGGATCGGCGCCGGCGCCACTACCCAGCACCTCGCTGATCACCGATGTGGTGTTGGCGATATTAACCGTTGCCGTGCCTGAATAAAGACCCTTGAATTCGAGATTGAACGGTCCGATCGCATTGGCAACCGATACGGCAAAACCGAGAATGGTGTTGGCGGTGCCCGGAGCATCGTCATTGGCAAGCGCGGCGTTTGAACCGCCAAGCATCGCCACGCCGTTGCGGTCGTACCAGAGTTGGCTGGTCAGGAATTTACTGGCCATTTCCGATTTGATGGTCGATTCACTCTTGTCATTGCCTTCCCAATCGCCGCTGCTTGAGGCTGACTGGCCGTACCACACCGTTCGCTCCCAGGCGTTGTAGCGCGCGGCCTGGATGGTGGATGCCTTGATATCGGTATATTTTCCGAGCAAGGGAATGATCATGAACAGCGGAATCAGGAACAGTACTGCTCCGATTACAAATTCAGTCAGTGCCTGTCCTCCTGCAGAAGACCGGCGATGACGCGGAAAAGATTCAGGCATCGTCATCAAGGGAAGCTCTGCGACAGGATTGATGCGCCTTGCTCCAGCAAACTGTTCGGCATCAGGCGTGCCTGCCAGTACGGGCTGTAGAGACTGCCATATTCTGCCTTGCCGTCGCCGCGCTGGAACAGTTTTTTCGGACGGGCAAAGTATGACTGCGCCTTGGACAACGCCTTGATGGTGCTGCCCTGGGTTCCGTCGGCAAGCCACAACCGCCCGGTATCACCGCCACCGATGTTCAAGCCGGGTGAGCTGCTGATGGCGATTTTGCTCATCGGCTTCTCGACTTCGATCAGCAGTTCGGGGCCGCTGGTATTCTGGTGCGCGGACGCAGTCGCCTGGTCTCGATCCGTGACATCCCAGTATTTCTTGAGGCCGCCGTTGCTGTCGAGTGTCGCACCGGTACCGTTGCCGACATTGATATAGGCCGGCACTATGGTCAGCGGATTGACGAACGACGAACCATAGGCTTCTGCAAAATTATGATTGAAATTGCCGCTTGTCGGCTGAAGGTCGTTGGCTGATCCGGCCAGCGCCGCACCATAACCCTGCGGCGTCGGAATCGGAATCGGAATCGGCACCGGAAACGGCACGAATATCCACACCATCAGGATCGTGAACAAGCCGGTGGAGTCGGCCCCGGTCCAGCTCTTCATGTAGGTGCCGGATTTGTTCTTGAGCTCGGTGCCGCCGCTGTGGTACATGATCATGAACAGGGTGCCGAAATTGCCGGGGATCAACTTGGTCGGATCAATCAGTATCGGCAACGGCCAGGGGTAACTGCGGAAATTGTAAAACCCGTCCTGCGAATTGAAGATGACGTTGGCCTGCCTGTCCTTGCTTGCTCCGGACTTGCTGTCATCGTTGCCGCTTTTGGTCGGATCATAATCGCTGGTAAATCCGTAGGCATCATAAGCGTGCTTGGCCGCAAACCCGATCTGGGTCAGCGAACTGCTGAGCGACGCATCGGGATCGTTCTTCTCGATGACTTCAACGACGGTTTCGGGTACCGTCAACACCATCGCGATGTGGTATGCGGTGGAGCCGTAGTACAGCGCGTCAATCAGCAGATCAAGCACCTTGATCAGGGGACCCGCGACCGCATTCAGCACCGACTCGATGCCGCCGGCAGCGCTTTTCGCGACATTCCAGACTGAGGTCCACATCGAACCCAGCGCCGACAAACTTGCAAAAGTCTGGGGCACCCAGCTGAACGGCCCGGATTTATAGGTGCTGTCGAGATTTCGTGCCCAGGAACGCAATCCGACGATCTGGGCCACCGCCACCTGATTGGCGATCATCGCCCGGTTGGCATAGGCGGTAAAGTTGTAGTCACGCGCCTCGGTCAGGGCGCCGCTGTAGGCAGCGGCATCCGCCGTGTTCTGCAGCTTCATTTTCTGGGTGGTCAACTGGGCCACGTTGTACAGCAGCAACAGCCCCAGCAGCACTACCACGGTGGTGACGCCGATAAACGCCAGCGCCTGTCCTCGCTGGCGGAAAAGCAAAGGAAAACACCGCCCCCCCGGGGGGCGAGCTTTGCGCATGCCCGATCCGGATACTACGAAAGATTACTTGCTGACCGTATTTTCGTAGTCGCCCATGCCCTTTTTCTTGCCGGCATCGGACGATGCTTCTTTCGAAGCGTCCTGAGCGCCCTTGATTTCGTTGGTGGCTTTCTTGCCCGACAGTTCCTGCGCCATGCCCGCGGTCTGCTGACGTACGGTCTGCCCGAAAAAGCTGTAAACACCGATGGCCGCGATCGCGATCAACGCCACGATGATGATGTATTCGGTCATGCCTTGGCCGCGTTGTTTTGCCAGTGCCGATACTTTGGAGATAAGGTTCATTTATCGCTCCTGATAAGTTTTCTTTAGCAACGGATTCATGCATTTACCCTGTCCTGCAACACCCTGTCCACCGCCGGTTTTTGGCAGTTTCGAATCCTAACATAGCGCAGCGGAAAAACATTTGTGCAGCGGGAAAATTATCGGCTGAAACCGGGATCCGCGGACGCAAGACTTGCCGGAATTTTCCATTGCGCCCGCGGCGTGAACCCACCCCTCTTCAGCCTCTCAAAAAACACTGATATTTCGCTCCGCCAGCAACTGTGACAGCCGTAAATTAGCCATTCCGAGTCGATCCACCAGCAACTCCAGAAAGGCGCCATTGAAATGATGACGGCAAAGCTCGGAAGCCTGGGGCAGGGTTTCGGCACGAATCTCGATGACCACAATATCAGTAATGGCAACAACACTCGCCGAACGCTGGAATTTCTGCTTGCCGAGATAGGCCATTTCACCGAAACATTCCCCGGTTTTCAGCACACTCAGCGGTCGCTCCTGCTTGCGTACCTGAACCTCGCCCCCGGCAAGTATGAAAAATGACGATCCGATGTCGCCTTCCTGGATCAGCACCGAGTCCTGTGGCAGGCGGTGCCACTTCGCCAGGCGCAACACCTCCCACAGTTCGACATCGCTGAAATGGCGGAAAAAATCGAGCTTGCGCAAGGTATCGAATTTTTCGGCTTCGGGCATGCCGTCACGGGCCCTGGCCCGTGAACCGCCGAGTGCATCCACCAGATCACCGGCAAGATCACCCCAGGTCTGATAACGGTCTGCGGTAACTTTTTTCAGCATGCGCAGCACCATCGCATCAACTTCTGGCGGAACTTCGCTGCGAAAGCGGCTGGGGGGTGAGGGTTCCACGTTAATGATCTGGTAAATGATGCTGTAGTTATTGGTGCCCAGAAACGGCAGACGCCCGGTCAGCAACTGGTAAAACACCACACCCAGAGAAAAAATATCCGTTTGATACGTCAGTTGCTGCTCCCGGACCTGTTCGGGAGACATGTAGGCCGGCGAACCGATGCCGGTAATCTGCGTCGAGTCGCTGGCTTCGTTCAGTGCAGCGCCAAAATCCGAAACCTTGATATCGGTTTCACCGGCGAGAAGAATATTGGCCGGCTTGATGTCACGGTGAATGACGCCTGAGCGGGCGGCATAATCCAGCGCACGCGCGCATTTGTAGATGATTTCAAGAACACGCGACAACGGCAGCAGATTTTCCACCCTGGCATAAGGTTCGAGCGTCGTGCCATCCACATACTCCATGACGATGTAACTCGCTTCGTCATCGGCCACCGCATCGTAGATGGCCACGATATGCGGATGCGACAACTTGCCCGCGAGTGAGGCTTCGGTGACGAAGAGTTTGCGATAACGCTGGCCGTACTCCTGATCGCCGAGCGCCTCCGGAAAAACGGCTTTGACCGCGACTTCACGATCCTGAAACGGATCGTAGGCCTTGTAAACCACGCTGGTGGCACCGCGACCGAGTTCCTTGATGATTTCGTACTTGCCGATCCGCCGAACTTCGGCAGGCTGGGGTATGGTTCCGGTACCGGCTTCGTTGCTCATCAGGTGAAAGTATCACTAAATCGGCAGCGCCGTTTTGCCTTGCTGAATCGCCTCAGGCAGCCTCAGCGTTTGCGATCCTGCTCCAGCTGCAGACGGCGCAATTCGCGCAGTCGTGCTTCAACCGCCGAAAGCTGGTAAAAATCCCCGCCGCCGGCCTTCAGTGCAATCTGCATCTGCTCAACCGCCGCGCCCAGCTGGCCGCGCCGCAGATAGGCTTCGCCCTGGGCACGGTGCTGCTGCAAACGATTGCCCTGGGCTTCGTAGGCCAGCGCCTGCAGCCGGTAGAGCCGCGCGTCGTCTGGCTGCGATCTCAGCCGGCTTTCAACCATCTGCAATACCTGCGTCGGCTGCTTCGCCTGCAGCATCTGTTCGGCATGGCCGTAAAACAATGCGCGATATCCGGGATAAAGCCGGCGCGCATCCTGGTAACACTTCAGGGCAAGCATCGAATCACCCGCGGCGTCCGCCAGCCGGCACGCCAGATTTTCGATGATCGGATTCTGTGTCTTGCGCAGCGCCGTCATTTCCCGCCGGGCGCGGGTGTAATCACGGGTCCGCATCAGACTGGCGACAAGTCCGTAACGCCCCGCGGTTTCAGACAGGAATTTGCGATCCGCAATGCCTTCCTCGAAAAATGCCACCGCGTCGCGCGGACTTCCGTACTCGGCGCGCAGCTTGGCGCGTATCAGTTGGAAATCCAGGCTGTCCGGCACCTGGCGGTACGACAGAGGCTCGAGGCGATTCTGGATATCGGCAATACGTTCGAAGGTCAGCGGGTGGGTGCGCAGATAGGACGGCGCGCCGCCTTCATAAACCCGCGTGGCCCGCTGCAGGCGTTCGAAAAAAGTCGCCATGCCGCGCGGATCCAGGCCGGACGACTCCAGCAATTGCAATCCGACCCGGTCCGCTTCGCGTTCATTGTCACGCGTGAAATTCAACTGACTTTGCACAATGCCGGCCTGGCCGAACGCCACTGCCGCTTCGCCGATCTGCGAGTTAGAGCGCGCAGCGAGCAAAGCCACCGCCAGCGCGGCAATCGACAAAATCTGATTCTGCCCCTGCTGTCCGATCATCCGTGCAATATGTTTCTGTGTCACGTGGGCAACCTCGTGGGCAAGCACACCAGCCACTTCGGACTCGCTCTGCGCAGCCAGCAGCAGCCCGCTGTTGATGCCGATGAAACCGCCGGGTAAAGCAAAAGCGTTGACCTGTGGATCCTGAATCACAAAAAACTCGAACTCCTGCCGCACAGCATCACTGCGGGCCGTCAGCCGGCCTCCCAGATTATTGACGTACTCCGCTACCTCCGGGTCGTCCAGATACGAAGGATCGCGGCGAATTTCCCGCATGATGCTTTCGCCGAGTCGACGCTCGTCGGCCGGCGTGATCGCCGTCGCAGACACATCGCCCAGGTCAGGCAAGGCCTGCGCCAGCACGCGGGGCACACAGAGCAGGACCAGCAACACAAAAAGGTTTCGAAACATGGTGCTATGATAATTGCTGCAGGCCGGAGTTCAAAAATGAAAAAACAATCTGTAACAGACGCCTTGACCCATTTTGACGCGCAGGGTCAGGCATGGATGGTCAATGTCGCGGGCAAGGCGGAAACCCATCGTTTGGCAAAAGCCACCGGGCGCATCGTGATGCAACCCGCGACCCTGCGCCAGATAGTGTCAGGCAGCACGAAAAAAGGAGACGTACTGGGTATTGCGCGTATCGCGGGCATCCAGGCCGCCAAACACACCTCGACGCTGATTCCGCTCTGCCATCCGCTGGCGCTGACCCGGGTCGAGATTGATTTCAAGGCCGACCGCCGCCGTAATGCCGTGAACTGCACGGCCACCGCCGAAACCATCGGACGCACCGGTGTGGAAATGGAAGCGCTGACCGCAGCCGGCATCGCCCTGCTCACCATTTACGACATGTGCAAGGCCGTGGACCGCGGCATGTGCATCGAATCCCTGCAACTCGATGAAAAGCGCGGCGGCAAATCAGGCATATGGAAGGCCGCCAGGCGCAGTTAACATTTTTGCCGGTTTGCACAGGTAGACAAGCCCTGTGGCGTTGGCTAGGATTAAGCATCCGGGCTCCAATCAAAAAGCCCGACAGTCCTGCCGGGTCCGGCAGGGCGGTAAAGAATATCCGGCGCCAAACTCCGGAATCGCCGCGACCAATTTCGGTTACAGAATTCGACGACACATCAATCAAGAGGAGTCAGCGATGAAGAATTTACGCCGGGATTTCCTGAAGCTGTCGGTGGGCATTTGCGCAACTGCTGCTGCGGCAACGATAGGGCTTCTCAAAACCGGAGCGGCCTGGGCTGCGACGTGGAACAAGGAAGGGTTTGAGTCAAAAGCCGCTGCCGACGCCCAGAAAAGCCTCGGTGCGACCACCCTCATCGACAGCAAGGACATCACCATCACCGCACCGGACATTGCCGAAAACGGCGCGATCGTGCCTGTCGCCGTCACCAGCAAAATTCCCAACACTCAGAGTATCTCGATCATCGCCGAGAAAAATCCGTTTCCGCTGGCTGCGAGTTTTGACATCAGCGCCGGCGGCGAAGCCTATATTTCGACACGCCTGAAGATGGGCCAGACTTCCAATGTGCGCGCCATCGTCAAGGCCGACGGCAAGTTCTACACCGCGATCAAGGAAGTCAAAGTCACCGTCGGTGGATGCGGTTGATCGACGCATCACGCATACCCCTATCCATAAAGGCAGAACAACATGGCTGATCCGATGAAAATCCGCGCCACACTGCAGGGCAACACTGCAGACGTACGCATCCTGATGCGCCATCCCATGGAAACCGGCACGCGCAAAACCGCTTCCGGCGTAGTGCCGATACACTTCATCCAGAGCGTGGTCGTCACGCATAACGGCAAAACCGTCATCGACGCACAGTGGAGTCAAGCGGTTTCCCGCGATCCATTCCTCGGCCTGCGGATCAAGGACGCCAAAGTCGGCGACAAGATCGGCGTGACCTGGACCGACAACAAGGGCGATAAACGCACCGATGAGGTGACGGTAACCGCAGGGGCTTGATATCCCTGTGCAGCACCCGGCAAGTCTCTCAAAACCAATAATACTGAAGGAGGAGATCGTGAAAATACTGCCCAGCCCCTGCCTCGTACTGGGTGCCGCCCTGTGCCTGGCCACAGCTACAACCGCACTGGCGCAGGGCAATGATCTTTCTGTCGGCCGCAAAATGCTGATGGAAGACAACCCCGGCGAGTTATGGATCGACCAGGGCAAGACCCTTTTTATGCAAAAGCGCGGACCCAAAAATGTTTCACTGGAACAATGCGACTTTGGTTTCGGGCCGGGAAAACTCGAAGGTGCCGCTGCGCGACTGCCCCGTTACTTTGCGGATACTGATCGTGTCGAAGACCTCGAATCACGGCTGCTGACCTGCATGACGACATTGCAGGGTTTTGACCGCAAGGAACTGATCAAGAAAGCAATCAGCCCGGCTGCCAGCAGCGGTTCCGACATGGAAGCCCTTGCACTGTATGTCACCTCCCGCTCCAACGGCATGAAAGTGAACGTCGCGCTCAACCATCAGAAAGAGTACGACATGTACAAGGCCGGCGAGTATCTGTTTTACCGGCGCAGCGGCCAGACTGACTTCGGTTGCGTGCAGTGCCATGGCGAGGCCGACAAGCGCATCCGCCTGCAGGACCTGGTGCATATGACCAGCAAGCAGGGCGCACAGGAGGTGGCCTCGACTTGGCCGGCTTATCGCGGCGCGCACTATGTCGTGCGCACCATGCAATGGCGACTGAATGATTGCGTGTGGCAGATGCGCCTGCCCGACCTCAAATACGCGACGGATTATTCGATCGCGCTGACCATGTTCCTCAACCGCCAGGGCAACGATGCCGTGATGCAGGCGCCCGGATTCAAACGCTAGGGGAGCATGATGAAAACAACTTGGATCAAATGGTCAATATCGGCTGTCGGCGGACTGGTGATCACCGGGTGTGCAACCTATCCCGATCAGGCCGCAACGCGGCAGTTGGCGGAGAAAATGGTATTCGAGGCCTTCGAGGCATCTCCAGCACACATGAAACGCCTGGAGCAGGACAAATCGCAGCAGATCTGCAGCAAGATCGGCGATGCGAAACCGGGTCAGGAGGACTCCGCAGAAATCGTCAGGCTGGCGCGTGCATCCATCCGTTATCCGGCATCGGGACAACTCTCCGGCGACTGGAAAGCCGGCGACAGACTGGCGCATGACGGCGCCGGTGATCGCATCCGCAACGGCAAGACCGAGGCTAACAAGGAAAACGGTGCGCTGTGTCAGAACTGCCACGCACTGGCCCCGGGTGAAATCAATGTCGGCAATGTCGGCCCGCCGCTGACCGGATATGGCAAACAACGCGGCAACTCCGAGGCCATCGTCAAATACACCTACGAAAAAATCTACAATGCGTGGGTTTACTTCCCGTGCTCCAACATGCCGCGCCTCGGCGCCACCGGCCATCTGACGCCGGAACAGGTCACGCACATGGTGGCCTATCTGCTTGATCCGCAGTCACCGATCAACAAGTAAGCCCGGCGACCGTCAATACCTGCAGAGGCTTGGGCAATCAGGCCTCTTTTTTTCGGAATCACCGCCATGAACCTGTCGCGCCGCGAATTCCTGCAGATCCTGTCCGTCGCTGCGGCACAGGGTTTGCCGCTGGCCGGCGGTCGCGCCATGGCCGCCGCCCGCGAGGGCGATCTCTACCGGCTGGGCAAGCCTTCGGGCAACGTCACGCTGATGCACTTCACCGATTGCCATGCGCAATTGCTGCCCGGTTATTTCCGTGAACCGGATGTCAACATCGGTGTGGGCAATGCCCGCGGCAGGCCGCCGCATCTGACGGGTCATGCATTGCTGCAGCATTTCGGCATCAAACCCGGCACACGGGAAGCGCATGCCTACACGCATCTGGATTACGTGGAGGCCGCCCGCCTCTACGGCAAGATCGGCGGTTTCGCCCATCTCGCGGCGCTGATCAAACAAATCCGTGCGCAACGCCCCGGGGCACTGCTGCTGGACGGCGGCGACAACTGGCAAGGCTCCGCCACGGCATTGTGG
>JAKFUJ010000289.1 GCA_021732805.1 Betaproteobacteria bacterium
ATGTCGGTCGGGCCGCCTGGAGAAAAAGGGGCAACGATGCGCACGGGCTTCGAGGGATATGTCTGGGAATGCGCGGCGGGTGCAACGAGCGCGCCGGCGACTGCGAGCAGAAGTGCGGTACGTAACATCAGAGTCTCCCTTTATGCGAACTGCATGATGAATAACGCATATTGATTATAGTCAGTTCTCCGGTCACAAAACGGTGTGCACCGGAAAATTGCCGGCGCACGTTTTGAGTGCGTCTTGAGAGGGTGAAATGACCGCTGAAAGTCCGTGTGTATAATCAGTTCACGCTAAAAAATTGATTCAGGAGCGGTCGGCAATGGCAAGAAAAGGCTATGGCGGGAAAACGATTTATGGTGCGCGCGTCGGCATCCTGATGCTGGATACAAAATGGCCGCGTCCGCCCGGCGACACCGGCAATGCCTATACCTGGCCGTTCCCGGTGTTGTACAAAGTGGTTCCCGGCGCAAGTGCGCGGGTGGTCATTCATGAAAAAGGCAAGGGGCTGGGGCCGGCATTTCTCAAGGCCGCTGAAGAGCTGGTCAAGGAAGGCGCCGACGGCATCACCACCACCGGCGGTTTTCTTGCGATATTCCAGAAAGAGCTTGCGGCGCATGTCAAGGTGCCGGTCGCCAGTTCTTCGTTGTTTCAGATTCCGCTGGTGCAGCGCCTGCTGCCGCCCGGAAAGCGTGTCGGCGTGCTGTCGGTCCATGGCGACCGGTTGACTGCTGAGCATTGGGATGCCGTCGGTGCGCCGCACGACACGCCGGTGATGGGTACCGAAGGCGGACGCGAGTTCACCCGCGTGATGCTGGGCGACACCATTGACATGGATTACGAAATGGCCGAGCAGGACATCATGGAAGCGGGCGATGAACTGCTGAAACGGCATCCCGATGTCGGCGCCATCGTTTGCGAAAACCACAACATGGCGCCTTATGCCGCAGCGCTTAATGCGCGGCTGCGGATTCCGATTTATACGGTTTATACCTTTGTCACCTGGTTTCATGCCGGGTTGGCGCCGCGTGATTTCGGTTTTCCCGGATCGGCGACGCCGGAGATGTGGCGGGAACGCTAGGCGCGCATGGAACTGGGCCTGCGCGGCAAAGTCGCGGCGATCACCGGCGGCAGTGAAGGCATAGGCCGGGCTACCGCGCTGCGTTTTGTCAAAGAGGGCGTCAGGCTGGCGCTGTGTGCACGGCGCAGGGAAGTACTCAATGCCTTTGCCGATGAATTGCGGGCACTGGGCGGGGATGTGTTGCCGCTGGTGGCGGATGCTTCGCTGCCCGGCGAAATGGAGCGCTTCATTGCCGAAACCGTGCGCCACTATGGCCGCATCGATATTCTGGTCAACAATGCCGGCAGTACGGCGCAGGGTCCGTTCCTTCAAGCCAGGGACCCGGTGTGGAAGTACGATCTCAGCGTCAAGCTGATGGCGCAAGTGCGCGCCGCCCGTGCTGCGATTCCGCACATGAAAAAGCAGGGTGATGGACGCATCATCAACATCAGCATGGCCGGCGCGAAACAGCCGCATGCGGCGTCGTTTCCGACCAGCGTCAGTCGTGCGGCGGGCCTGGCATTCACCAAGGCGCTGTCGCAGGAGGTTGCGGGCGACAACATCCGCGTCAATGCCATAGGCCTCGGCTGGATCAAGTCACGGCAGCAGGAACGCCGCGCCGAACTCGCCGGACTGCCGGTTGAAGATCATTACAACAGGCTCAGTCCCAATGTGCCGCTGCAACGCCTTGGCGAGCCTGATGAAGTCGCCGCCGTCATTGTCTTTCTGGCATCCGACGCAGCGAGTTATGTCACCGGAACCTGTGTCAATGTGGATGGCGGGCATTGTGGTGTGTTGTAGCCATCTGCTGAAGTTGCGATATCTGCTGTCATGCGTTGTTGTTGTGTTGAGTATCGGCTGCACCCCGCAGCAGATGCTGCTGAATGCGCTGATTCCGGACGGCACGACCTCCATGCTGCTGTCGCATCTGCAGAGCGTCGAGGACGGCAATCGCCGGAAAATCGTCGAGTTGGAGCAGAAGGGCGACTGGGCGGGGATGTCGCGCTTTGCCGATGCCAACATTGCCACCGATCCGTTCAGTCCCGAGTGGCGGATGATCGGCGGTTATGCGCAACTGCAGTTGCGCGATTATCCGCGGGCCCAGGATTATTTCAGTGAAATGATCCGGCTGTCGCCGGACGACGCAACCGGGTACCATTTTCTGGCCGAGGCGCAGCGTGTCGCCGGACAGCCGCAGCGCGCGGTGACGACGCTGGAGCGTGCGCTGCGGGTGGTGCGCGACTCGCCGCTGACCTATCAATTGCTGGGTCAGGCGCAAAGTGATGCAAAGCAGTACCGCCCGGCGGCCGATGCCTATCGCCGCGCATTGGCAATGGATCCGAATATGCCCGATGCGTGGTTCGGGCTGGGTCGTGCGGGCTTGAAAACGGGAAGCAATGCGGATGTGCGTGAGGCCCTCGCTGCACTGGAACGGATGCAGTCGCCGCGTGCGGCGCAATTAAAGAGCATGATCAATGCGCAGCCTTGACATGGCAGCGCCCATTGTTGTCATCACTGGCGGCGATGCACTGCAGATGACGTAACCGGGAGATGAACATGACCATGCGCGACTTTCAGGAGTGGGCCCACAAGCTGCTGGCCCTGCTGAAAACGCCGATTTTCGAGGCCGGCGGCACGACGTTTACGTTGCTGACGCTGGTGCAGATCCTGTTTCTGGTGATCCTGCTGATCTATCTCGCAGGAAAACTCCGAAGCCTGATGGCGAATCGGCTGCTGTCCCGGACGCGTCTGGATCTGGGTGCACGTCAGGCCGTGGCCACGATCACGCGTTATGTCGTGCTGCTGCTGGGCTTGCTGATCATCCTCCAGACTGCGGGCATCGACCTCACCACGCTGAATGTGCTGGCGGGTGCGGTGGGCATCGGCGTCGGGTTCGGTCTGCAGAACATCATCAGTAATTTCATCAGCGGCCTGATCATCATGTTCGAGCGTCCGATCAAGATCGGTGACCGGATCGAGGTCGACGACGTGGAAGGCGATGTGGTGGAGATCGGCGCACGCAGCACGGTGGTGCTGACCAACGACAACATCAACATCATCATTCCGAATTCCAAGTTCATTACTGAAAACGTGGTCAACTGGAAATACAACGACGGCACGGTGCGTTTCAAGATTCCGGTGGGGGTGGCTTACGGCAGCGATCTGCACAAGGTCGAGAAAATCCTGCTCGAAGTCGCTGAGGCCGAAGAGGATGTGCTGGATGACCCGGTGCCGGTGGTGCGGTTCATGGAGTTTGGCGACAGTTCACTCAAACTCGAATTGCGTGCCTGGTCGAGCAGCGCGGTAACGCGCAAGGGCAAACTGATCAGTGCGCTGAATTTTGCGATTTACGAAAAATTCACTGAACACAAGATTGAGATACCGTTCCCGCAGCGCGACCTGCACATCCGCAGCGGTGCGGTGGAACTCAAGAAACCGGAATAATCCCTGCCGCGCCTGAGGACGTTGCGGTTTGCGTGATCAGTGCCCGGGGATCACCGGCAGCAGCAGGGTCGACGCGTGCTCCGGCCCCATGTGCAGAGTGACCTTGCCGCCGAATATGACCGGTGGCCGATCAATCTCGTCATCGTGTTCGAACGGACCGCAGCCGCGCATCGGATGTTTCATGTTCGACAGCGTCGTTGCCGCGCCATCCCACACATAGTCTTTGCCGCGAATGGTCAGTGCGAGGCGGTAACCTTTGGGCGCGACGATGCAAGTCGGCCAGATTTCGATGTCCAGCAGATACACGGTGCCCGGCGTCAGAGGCTGCTTTTCATCATGGGTATGCCACGGCCGGTACTGCAGCGAACGTGCGGCATCCAGCTTGCGGTGCGACGCGCGCAGCCAGCCCTGGCTGACGGGGGTGTGCGGATCAAGCGCGCCCTGGAACACCACTTCCTTGCCGGCGGGATCGAATACGCGCAGCACCACGAACAGGTCGGCATCGACGGTCGATGAAGAGGCAAAAAGCCGCAGCGCCGACGGTCCGGTGATCTCGGTATCTTCGGTCAGTGGCGGCGTACTGAAAGTGACGCCGTCGCCGATGGCGTCGTAGGCCACGGTTTGATCTGCAGTGACCGGCACAGGCGACAGCGTCATGTCACGTGGATCGAGATAAAAATTTGTCCAGCTTGTACGTGCCAGCGGCCATTCCTGCTCATGGCGCTCGATGAAACGTTCTTTGCCATTTTCCGGCACATGGCGCACCTGCAGCAGCACGCGCGGTTGCTGCGCCCAGCCGGTGTTTTCATTTTTCAGGAAATGGCCGAAGAATTTTTTCTGCAGGTTGACACCGTAATCAGTGTAGAACGGCGCCCAGTGCGAGCCGCCATGGACTTCCAGCCATTTGTCGCGTGACGCGGCGCGCTGAAAACCTTCGAAATTGCCGCGGGAGTGCAGGCCGAGGCCGCCCCAGTTGGCGGCGGACAGCAGCGGCACCGTGACCTTGGCCAGATCCGGTGTGCGTTCACGGTAGTACTCATCTTCCAGTTCGCGCGCCGACAGCTCCCGCCACATGTCTTCGCGGTTGGCGGTGAGTTCGGCTTCGCCCAGGGTTTCCGGGCCGCACACCAGTTCGCCGGTGATGTGGTTGCGTGCGCCGCGTTCGCCGACGCCGTGCTGCACGGTTTTGACCTGCATGTCCTGCCAGTTTTTGCGGAACACGCAGACGATGCCGCCATGGCGGTTGCCGTCGCGATAGGCGTCGGACCAGCCTTCCCACACGCAGATGGCAGCGAGGTGCGGTGGTTGCGCGGCGGCGGCGCGCCACTGGTTGGAAGCGTAATAGGAGATGCCGTTCATGCCGACCTTGCCGCTGCACCAGGGCTGCGCGGCCGCCCATTCGACGCATTGGTAGATGTCCTGCGTTTCACGCGCGTTGTTGTGGCGCAGGAAACCGGGCGAGCGGCCGGCGCCGCGGGAATCGACGCGGATCACCGCGTAACCGTCGGGCACCCATTTTTCCGGATCAACGACTTCCCAGTTGGCGTAACGGTTGCTGGTATTGGCAACGGCGTCGGGATTGTCGCGGCACATGATTTCCCAGGCGGTTTTGTAACCGTCCTGAAAGGCGAGGCCTTTGCCGTAAGGTCCGTAAGAGAGCAGGGCGGGATAACGACCCGGGACCCGCGGCAGGAACACGTCGGCGCGCAGCGCCAGGCCGTCGTCCATGGTGATCGAGACATCCCAGGCGATGCGCATGCCGTCACCGGATTCTGTTTTTAAGTCCTGCGGCATACCCATACTCCCGGGGCGTATTTAACAGATACTCGGTGGGTCAGGCTTTCTTCAGTGCCGGGGTCAGGTGCGGCGCGAGCAGCGGCAGCAGTTGTGCAAACACTTTTGGCGTACCGGCAACGATGTTGCCGCTTTCCAGATAACCGTCATTACCCTGCAGGTCGCCTACCAGGCCGCCGGCTTCGGTGATCAGCAAGGCGCCGGCGGCAATGTCCCACTTGCAGAGGCCCAGTTCCCAGAAACCGTCGAGGCGTCCTGCGGCGACATAGGCGAGGTCGAGCGAAGCCGAACCCGGACGACGGATACCGGCGGTATTTTTGATGACATCCCGCATCATGCCGAGGTAGGCCTCGAGATGATCGAGTTGACGGTACGGAAAGCCGGTGCCGATCAGACAGGGTTTCAGATGGTCGCGTTTGCTGACACGCAGCCGCGATTCATTGAGGAAGGCGCCGCGACCCCGGGTTGCCGTGTACAGGTCGTTGCGCACCGGATCGTAGACCACGGCCTGGGTGATGATGCCCTTGTGCGCGAGCGCAATCGATACCGCGTATTGCGGGAATCCGTGCAGATAGTTGGTGGTGCCGTCGAGCGGATCGATGATCCACTGGAATTCGGAGGTGCCGGATGCGCCGGACTCCTCTGCTAAAATCGCATGTGCCGGGTAGGCTTCGCGCAATGTGCGGATGATCGCCTGCTCGGCTTCACGGTCCACTTCCGACACAAAATCATTGGCGGCTTTTTCCCTGACGGCGATGACATCCAGGTTGCGGCTCGCGCGGTTGATGATCCCGGCGGCGCGGCGTGCGGCTTTGACCGCAATGGTGAGCATGGGATGCATGATGGTCAGCGATGTGTGGTGGACAGTGATTGTAAAGAGCGGAAAAAAACAGATGGCAACCGGGGACAGGCACCCGGATTTTTCCGGAGCCGGCATGACCGGCGCGTATTCTACGTGAAGACCATGGAGCCCCTCAAAAATATTCGCATCGTCCTGTGCGGCACTGCGCATCCGGGAAACATCGGCGCCGCGGCGCGCGCGATGCGCACCATGGGCATCGTGGATCTGGTGCTGGTCAATCCGCAGCGTTATCCCGACCCGCAGGCGCTGTGGATGGCGGCCGGCGCCACCGATGTGCTGGAGGCTGCACACATCTGCACCAGTCTTGGCGAGGCATTGTCCGGCGTTGCATTCGCAGTGGCCTGTTCGGCGCGGCGCCGCGATGTTGCCGTGACTATGGTTGATGCGCGCGAGGCTGCGGCGCAGGCCGTGACCATCGCACAGGACAGTGCGGTGGCGCTGGTGTTCGGCAACGAGACCTCGGGTCTCAGCAATGATGAGGTCGGCGCCTGCGGCCTGCTCGCGAGCATACCGGTGGCGGCGGATTTTTCTTCGCTGAATGTGGCTGCGGCAGTTCAGGTGTTCTGTTATGAACTGCGCATGGCCTGCGGTGCTGCGCTGCTGCCGGACAAACCGCAGGAACTGGCATCGCACGATGAGGTGGAGGCGTTTTACACGCACCTTGAACGCACCATGACTGAAACCGGATTCCTCAATCCGGCCCATCCGCGCAAGCTGATGTACCGCTTGCGCCGCATGTTCGCCCGCACCCGCCTGCAAGTGGAGGAGGTCAACATCCTGCGCGGCATCCTGAGCAGCCTGATTACACCGAAGGGGCCGCGCAAAAAGGATTGATTCATGTAAGTAATTGTTTTTGTTGAATTATTCTGTTTTGCGGAATTCTTGATTAAAATAGTCGGCCATCATGGCTGGTAACCCCTGCAGGCAAAGCTGATGTTCGATCGCATCAAGGAAGAAATCTCCGTCGTTTTTGAGCGTGATCCCGCGGCGCGCAGCACCTGGGAAGTCATCACCTGTTATCCGGGTTTTCATGCACTGCTGGTGCACCGCCTGTCGCACGGCCTCTGGGGCTGCGGCTTCAAATGGCTGGGACGCTGGGTGGCGCATGTCGCGCGCTGGCTGACGGGCATCGAAATCCATCCCGGCGCCACCATCGGCCGGCGCTTTTTCATCGATCACGGCATGGGTGTGGTGATCGGTGAGACTGCGCAGATCGGTGATGATTGCACGCTGTATCACGGCGTCACTCTCGGCGGCACCACCTGGAACAAGGGCAAGCGCCATCCGACACTGAAAAACGGCGTGGTCGTCGGCGCCGGCGCCAAAATCCTCGGACCGATCACCATCGGCGAACACGCCAAGATCGGATCGAACGCGGTGGTGGTGAAAGATGTGCCCGACCATGCGACGGCCATCGGCATCCCGGCGCGTCTGGTGGAGAGCCAGCAATCCGACGGTCGTTTCGCGGCCTATGCCGTCGCACGCGATGCCAACGATCCGGTCGCCAAGGCCATGCATGCCTTGATCGACCACAGTGTCGATACCGACAAACGCATCGACCAGATCCTCGCCGAGTTAAAACGGCTGGGGCTGCAAATCGAGTGTTCCGATACCGAAAGCTTCGATGCCGGGAAGCTGAACCGGATTGTTGATTGATTTACTCGGGTAAGGTATACTTGAGCGACTCGATAGGGTATTAGTTTTTACATAAATCATTGATTTTAAATGATTTTAAAGATTGGAAGCGTGACATGAGAGGTGTGACATGAGACTGACGACCAAAGGCCGGTTTGCGGTGACAGCGATGGTGGATCTGGGCATGCGCCATGGCAGTGGCCCGGTGACACTCGCCGAAATCAGCGGCCGGCAGAAAATTTCGCTGTCGTACCTGGAGCAGTTGTTTGGCAAGCTGCGCCGGCGCGGCATCGTCGATTCGGTACGCGGTCCCGGTGGTGGTTATTGCCTGGCGCGCGACATGTCGCTGCTGACAGTCGCCGATGTCATTCTCGCGGTGGATGAGCCCATTGACGCCACGCAATGCGCCGGCAAGGAAAACTGCAAAGACGAGGAGAAATGCCTGACCCATGACCTGTGGGCCAACCTCAATGAACGCATTTTTGATTATCTGCGGTCGGTCACGCTGGGACATCTGGTTGAAAACCAGCGCGCCAAGGATGCCGGCATTGCGCCGGTGCACGACATGCGGGTGATGACGCGCAAACGCGACCCGGCGACAGTCTGAAACCAAAGGCTGACAGAAAATATTGCTGTGAATTTATTGCCATGAATCACGTCTATTTCGATCATAACGCCACGACACCGCTGGATGAGCGCGTGCTGGCGGCCATGCTGCCTTTTCTGAAGGATCAGCATGGCAATGCATCGAGCCGCCATGAGTTCGGCACGGTGGCGCGCAAGGCTGTGGATGATGCGCGTGAGCAGGTCGCGGCACTGGTGGGCGTGCAGCCGGCACAGGTGATTTTCACCAGCGGCGGTACTGAAGCCAACAATCTGTTTATCAAGGGTGCTGTGGGCTATCTGAAGCCGGCGCAGATTGCGCTCAGCGCGATTGAACATCCCTGTGTGGCGAGACCGGCACAGGAACTCACGCGTCAAGGCTGGACGTTGCGCAAGCTGGCAGTAACGCGCACTGGCGTGATTGATGTTGCGGATGTCGATGCGGCACTCAAAACTCCGACAGGCATTGTTTCAGCGATGCTGGCCAACAATGAAACCGGTGTGGTTCAGGATGTTGCAGCCATCGGCGAGCGCGCGCGGCGCTCAAAAGCGTTGATGCACACCGATGCGGTGCAGGCGCTGGGCAAGATCGCAGTGGACTTCAATGCGTTGAATGTCAGTGCAATGACGGTGTCGGCGCACAAGATTTACGGTCCCAAGGGCGCGGGGGCATTGATTGTCGACAAGCGCCTCGAATTGCGCCCCTTGCTGTCCGGCGGCGGACACGAGCGCGGTTTGCGTTCCGGCACCGAGAACGTGGCGGCGATTGTCGGTTTCGGTGCGGCGTGCGAATTGGCGGCGGGACGCATGGATGGTATGGGCAGGCAGCTGCAAACACTGCGGGAACGTCTGGAGCATGGCCTGTCCAACATGAACGCAGTGATTTTCGGTGCGTCTGCGGCGCGCGTGCCCAATACCAGCTATTTCGCGTTGAAAGGCATTGATGGCGAAGCGCTGGTGATCGAACTGGACAAGGCTGGTTATGCGGTAGCCGCGGGTGCGGCGTGTTCCAGCACCAGTTCCGAACCGTCGGCGTCCTTGCTGGCGATGGGCGTGGCGCCGGAAGTGGCGCGCGGCGCGGTGCGGTTTTCGCTGGGCGCGGCGAATACGGAGGCACAGGTGGACGGATTTTTGACGGCGCTGACAGCGGTTGAGCAGCGGCTGCGGCGGCTGACTGCTGTTGCAGTGTAAATATTATGAGCGTTTCATAAATGATAACGCCCAATCCCTCACCCCGACCCTCTCC
>JAKFUJ010000116.1 GCA_021732805.1 Betaproteobacteria bacterium
GTGGTGGTGCCGCTGGCGCTGGCCGGACTGGTGTTGCCGGTCGATGCGTTATTGCATTTGTCGCAATGGTTGATGGCGTGGTGCGCGGAGGCGCTGCAATGGTTGAGCGCCTTGCCCGATGCTGCGTGGGAACAACATGCGCCGCCGGCATGGACAGTCCTTGTCGCGCTGGCCGGTGCGGTGTGGCTGCTGCTGCCCAGAGGATTCCCGGCGCGATGGATAGGCGGGTTTGCATTTCTGCCGATGTTGCTGATCGTACCCGCGCCGCCGGAAGAAGGCGACTTGCGGCTGACCGTGCTCGACGTCGGACAGGGTCTGGCAGTTGTTGCACAAACAAAAAATCACGCACTGCTGTTCGACACCGGCCCCGCATTCGGGCCTTCATCAGACAGCGGCAACCGCATCATCGTGCCGTACCTGCGCGCAGCGGGTATCAAACGTCTCGACCGCATGATCATCAGTCACGATGATCTGGATCATTCCGGCGGCGCGCTGTCGGTACTGCAGGCAGTGCCGGTGGCGGAGGTGTTGTCGTCATTGCCCGATCTCGATCCGCTGGTTTTGTTATCACCGGTGGAGCAGCGTTGCCGCGCAGGCCAGCAATGGACCTGGGATGACGTGCGTTTTGACATGCTGGCGCCGGATGCGGCAGACGATGCAGTCAAAACCAATGACCGCAGTTGCGTACTGAAAATCACCACGGCAGGCGGCAGTGTGTTGATCCCGGCGGACATCGAGCGCCGCGGTGAACGCGCATTGTTGATGGCAATGCCCCAAGTGCTGCGCGCCGATGTACTGATCGCGCCGCATCACGGCAGCAAGACTTCATCATCGGCCGAGTTTGTGCAGGCTGTTGCGCCGCGCGCAGTGATTTTTCCCGTGGGTTATCGCAATCGCTTCAGGCACCCGCATCCGGATGTGGTGGCGCGGTACCAGCAGCTCGGCAGCACGATGTATCGCACGGATGATGGCGGCGCGATCGGGTTTGAAATGCAGGCGGGTAAAGCCTTGTCAGTGTGGCGGTATCGTGATCGGTATGTGCGCTACTGGCACGCGCCGCGGGAGGGCGGGGTGGCGGAAGAGTTGTTGCAGATTATCTGGTAAAAATATCAATAAAATCAATGATTTATAAAAATCACATTTGTGTAAAATGCCATTCAATCAATGGCTTGCGTGATGATCTGCGGGGTTTGGCGTTTTTGTTATTACCCCGATACGATAGGACTGTCAGCAATAACAGATTGAATCTTATGAATAAAAATACGAGATACACGTCGCTGTTATCCGGCGGTGTGGAATGTTATCCGGCGTTTTTGACGTATAAAACTAGTTAGGCTACTTGAGGGCGGCAGGGTGAGAATTGGCACAGGCAGCAGTCGTTGTGTGGCCGCGGGCATCGCCCTAGCGTGGGCTATTGCAGCTCATGCTCAGCCGTCCACCCGCGATCCAAACATAAACTCATCCATCAATCCACAGATCAACTCCTCCATCAGCCCAGACATCAATTCCTCGATCAATCCGCAAATTAACTCGTCACTTAACCCTCAGATTAATTCGTCGATCAGTCCGCAGATCAACTCTTCCCTTAACCCGCAGATCAACTCATCGATCAACCCGCAAATAAACTCGTCGCTGAACCCGAACATTAATTCGTCGATCAATCCACAAATATCCCGCAGTCTCCGTGGGCTTTACCTGTGGAATCGCGCCGGACGTATAACCGGTACCTTGGTCTCAGTGAATAGATCATTCTTCGTTTGGTTCTCTGGTGGCGAGTGGCGCGGCTATGCAGCTTCAAACGGCGCAGACGGTTTCAATTTATTCACCGTCAGTGGCGAGTGGATTGGCTACTTGATCGACAACTCACAGGGCGGGTTGAATCTGTTTGATACAAATGGCCGATGGATGGGCTTTACCACGTAATCGAGGAGGTGTCTGTGGACTGGCTGAAATTCCTTGGGGTTTTGGGAGCGTCTATCGCAATGGTTGTCGGCCTCTGCCTCGTGTTTGCGCGGCTCAAAGCTAAGGATCAGGGTTTCGGGCCTAATTCTCTGAAAGCGCTTGGCATCGTTCTCTTTATTCCAACTCTCGTTATCTTGGCACTCGTCGTCAATTTCAATCTTGAAACGCTTGCGGCCCTTCTCGGAACTGTCGCTGGCTATGTTCTTTCTCACGGCAGGCCAGATGACAAGTAGCCTAACCACCGCATGCAGAGCGACGCGCGCAAGAGCAGCGCGCGCGCCTGATGCGGAACGTTGGCGTCGCAGGAGACTGACATGACGAACCTTCGCGTTACTGAAATCAAGGCATTCGTCCCGTCAAAGGACTTCGAGGTTTCCAAGCAGTTTTACAAGGACCTCGGTTTTACCATGGCCTCTGAAGGAGGCGGCATTGCTTATTTTCACTTTGGGCCTGTGAGTTTCTTACTGCAAGACTTCTGCGCAGAGTCACTCGCCGAGAATTTCATGATGCACATACTGGTCGAGGACGTGGATTCTTGGTGGAATCATGTTCAAGCCAGCGGCGTGCTTTCCAAGTATGGGGTCAAGGTCACCAGCTTGGAGGCACAGCCATGGCGCATGCGGGATTTTTGTCTCTATGACCCGTCTGGCGTTCTTTGGCGAATTGGCCAGAATACAGATTGAACTGAAAGCAGATTCCTTTGAGGCCAATAGCGATGCCGAACCCCCGGTTGCAGGCGACGCGCATGAAGCCGCGCGCGCCTGAACCGGGACGTTCGGCAACAACATGAACTCGCATACCCCGCTGTTACTGCTGTTGCTTATCATCGCACCCGCTGTCGGGGCGCAAGGGTTCAACCTCGAGCTGTACAAACCAACGACGATAGCAGCGTTGGCTGAGGAGGCGCGAAAGACCAAGGAGCAAGTCGGCCATGCACCGACGGCGGAAGATACAGTCGTCATGCCCGTAGAACGGTATCGAATTCGCCTCTCTTACGCGGGTGCCGTTCGCACACTCAGCGCAGAGAACAAAGGCTTCATTCAGTTCGTGGCTAAGAGCTTCCCGCACATCCCTTCCGAACAGTGGGTTGCTTACACCCACGAGATTCATGTGAATGAAGGCGCTACTCAGTTATGGCTACCAATCCAAGGGCGCGTCCTCGAAACCCTAATTCCGGCACTGCCCTCAGGAGCAGAGTTCGAGGTCTACGTCTTTTGGCTCGGGGAAAACCGTGGCCAACAGGTTTGCGTCATTAACACAGCCAAGACGTTCGCCAAATAGATGTTGCCCAACAAGCGGTTCCAGGCACGACGCCGCCGCTTCGCGGCGGCGCGGCTTGAACCGCGGCGTTAGGGAGCATCAAAAACCATGCTGACACTCATCAGGTCGTGTGCGTTTGCGTTGATGGCCTTCGGCTTCATTGGAAACTCCAATGGCCAAGCACCGAGCGCTAGCGCGCCAGTCGAACTCTCCGCTGGCATCCGCGATCAGGTAGCGAAAGTCATACCGAAGACTGAACCAGCTGCGCCATTGCGCCTGATCCGCGGAGTAGTTGAGTCCGGTGGGGCAAAACCTGCGGCGGAACGGCACTTCGAGCTACTTGATAGCGGATTGTGGGGCGTTACGCTTGTTATCACCGTTCGCGGCGCCATTATTCGACGCTCTCTAACGCTTCAAGGCTTACTACCATTAGCGACGGTGAGCGAGATCGCACGCGAATACGACTCGGCCTCCTTAGTACCCATCGGGAAAATCTTTCTTTCATTTAGCGTAACGAAAGACCTTAAGGCAAACGGCAGTACCAACACCACGGCACTGTCAGGCGGCTTGGAGCAGATGGTCGTCCCAACTATGGGCTCCAAGTTTTCTTTCGAGCAGGCTTGGGATGCTCAGACGAGTGTTACAACCTCTGGTCTATTCGGTGGCACACGAACATCCAATTTGAACCTCGGCCTTAAACAGACATGCACGGCGGAAAAGGAAGGCGATGCAGCCTCACTCCACGGAAAACTTCGCGGCAAATACTTGCTCGTCAATTGCGAAGGTGCCTTGAGTAACGGATCGGCGAGGTCGGATCAGTACGCTTTCCTTCCCGACAGCGGGATCTATATCCTGCTCAGCACGGCAACCGATGGGCGTGCAGACAAATACACAATAACCGACGTCGAATACGCGAAGTGATGCGAGCAGTGAAGAAAGTGCTCCCTAACCCCGCAGCCCACCCGAACGCGCGGTCAGCGCCGTGCCATCTTGAGGGTCCGTGTTCGCGCGCCGGTGGCCGCGAACGTTGGGCGTCTTGAGCCGAATCGGGCGATAATGACGCCGGTACGCGTTTCCGGGAGTCAGAATTGCCCGAATTGAGTCGATTCTTCGGTATCATCATCGCCATGTACTACAATGATCATTCACCGCCGCATTTCCATGCGAAGTACGGTGGCGACCAAGCGTCCGTTCGGATTGATAACGGCGCGGTCGTGGAAGGCCAACTGGGTACTCGCGCAATGCGCCTGGTCGAAGAGTGGCGCGTTCTTCACCAAGTAGAATTACTTGAAGATTGGAATCGCGCTCGGGCCAGGCAGCCGTTAAACCAAATCGAACCGCTGGAGTAAGCCATGATTCCGAAAGTTGTTGAGGTAAAGTCGTTGGAAGGCTATACGCTTTGGCTCCGTTTCAATGATGGCGCCACCGGGACTGTTGATCTTAGTGCCGAGCTCTGGGGCCCCATGTTCGAACCGTTGAAAGACAAGTTACTCTTCGATCAAGCTGCGATACACCCAGAGCTTGAAACTGTCACTTGGCCCAATGGCGCCGACCTTGCGCCGGAATTTCTGTATGAACAAGCCGCCCAACCACGCGCTCCAGCGGACCGACCAAAAGCCGCCGGGCGCTGAGCGCAATCGTTAGACGCAAACTGCAACACACCTGCAATTTGAAAGCGCGGATCTATGGACTTTGAGATTGTCGGAGAAATCGCGCATGTTGAAACATTTGCTGTCGGCTCCTCCATCAGGGAGGTTGAGCGATTACGCAAGTTCTACGGTCGTGGCCGCTGGAGGAAAAGAAAGGGTATCGCCCGTATCCGACTGCCGGATGGCGCTACGCGGCTTGCGGAGGTACACTGGCACGAAGCTCATGGCATTGGACGCAGAGAGTTCAAAATCAAGCGCTATATCGATTAAGCTCATATGAAGACATCAGCCAAAAAATTTGTTGTCTGCCTGAAGAACAAGGGCTACACGGTTTCCCTGGAGCCCCGAAAAATCTATCAGGTGCTCCCCGACCCCGGCGCTGCGAAGCAGCGACAGCTCCGCGTGATTGATGAGTCCGGAGATGACTATTTGTACCCTGCAGCCTACTTCTCGCCGATCGAACTTCCCCAGCCATTGCTCAAGGCGGTACTGGCTTCTGCCTGACCGCCGGTTCGTGACTGACGCGTTTCGTGCGCCAGTGGCTGTGAACGTTAATCGTTTTAATGTCTCTAAGTTTCGCTGACGCTGCAGCCTTGCTGGTTGCGATGTGCCTGCTGGCGCTGGTTCCAAGCGTCAATTTCCTCGCTGTCTCCGCACGCTCAGCATCCGTCGGTTTTCGGCATGGCATGTAGGTCACGCTGGGCATCATCGCCGGCAGTCTGATGCTGGCGGTGGGCATTGATGTCATCACCCGGACTTGATCTATAAAGGCAATCATGTGGCTCACCCTTAAAATCGGCATGTTCTACGGCGCACCCATCCTGGCGGTGGTGCTGGCTCTGGTGTGGTTCGTGGTGCTGCTGTTGCGCGTGCGGCGTGGCCGGATTACACGGAAGCAGGCGGCGCTGCGCTATGGCTGGTCGCTGGTATTACCGGCTTTTGCCGTGCTGCTGATCTGGCTGACCGGTGAAATCGCGGGTTATTTTTCGTCAACGGTCGAGAGCTTCGTCTGGGATGCGGAATTGTCGTGGCAACTGCTGCTGGGCCTGCTGCCGCTGGGGCTTTATGTCGGTGCCGCGATTCTTGTGCTGCAGCTTCTGTTCTGGATTGCCGTTTCACTGATACGCGTTCGGCGTTAGTGGTGTCTCCAAATCACGGCGATATGGGGGCGCAGCCCCGTGTTGTCTGAACCGGCGTAGAATCCTCGTAACGACGTGAGGTGCCCCATGAAATTTACGATTGAGCATGAACGCGAAGAGGATGGGCGGTGGTTGGCTGAAGTGCCTGAACTTGCCGGGGTGCTTGCGTATGGCGCAACTTCCGATGAGGCGATGGCTAAAGCCGAGGTTTTGGCCTTGCGTGTGCTATCTTTTGAGCCATGATTGACTGGTCTACTTGCGAAGCGGTTGAGCGGAATCCAGAGCGCTACAGCGGCGCTTGGTTGTTCCGTGGTACGCGTGTGCCGATTGCAGCACTTTTCGAGAACCTCGAAGATGACGTGCCTGCGCATCAGTTTGTCGAGTTATTTCCCGGTGTGACGCTCCAGCAGGTGCGCGCAGTTTTGGAGTACGCCGCGCGCAGCGCACTTACGCCGGCGTAAGTGCAAGTCCTGTTCGATCAGGGAACTCCCGCGCCGCTTCGTCAGTTTCTGTCGGAACATGATGTGAGCACCGCATACGAGCGCGGCTGGTCTTCTCTCAAAAATGGCGAGTTGCAGCAAGCTGCCGAATTGGCTGGTTTTGCCGTATTGGTGACGACCGACATGAACCTGAAGTATCAGCAGAATCTGGGTGCGCGGCGCATTGCGATTGTCGTGCTTGGCACTACAAGCTGGCCGCGCATACGGGCTGCTGCTGCCGAAATTGTTCGTGCGGTGGCGCAATCGACCTCCGGGAGTTATACCGAGTTGCAGATTTCCTGACCCGGTTGTGTTGCCGGATTGCGGCAGCTTCAGCGCAATTGGCAATCGCTTCAAGGGTTTACCCGAAGCCCCGGCAAAAGCCCCTCTTTGCATTGGGTGCGCTGTCAAATATCGGTAAAATACGCCGATGCAACACCCGCAAAATCAACAACACAGCCTGTGGCCCTTGGCCGGGCGCTGTGGCCTCCGCATTAAATCCCTGCGCAGTAAATCCCTGTCATGACCGAAGCCGAAATTCCTGTAGCCGGGGCCGCTGCCGTCGAGCCGGGACTGGTGGCCAAGGTCTACGGCCAGCCGATGCTGGAGATGCCGCAGGACCTGTACATCCCGCCGGATGCACTGGAAGTCTTCCTCGAGCAGTTCGAAGGCCCGCTGGATTTGTTGCTGTACCTGATCCGCAAGGAAAACATCAGCGTTCTTGAAATTCCGATGGCGAAGCTGACGTTGCAGTACCTGGAATACGTCGAGCTGATGCGTACCCATCAACTGGAACTGACAGCGGAATACCTGCTGATGGCGGCGATGATGATAGAGATCAAGTCGCGCATGCTGCTGCCGCGTCCGGGCAGTACCGAACTCGAGGAAGACCCGCGCGCCGAGCTGGTGCGCCGGCTGATGGAATACGAGCAGATGAAGCTTGCGTCACAAAAGCTGAACGAATTGCCGCAGGCGGGGCGCGACTTTACCGTGGTGCAGGTGCTGTTCGAGCGCGAGGCGTCGCTGCGCCTGCCCGATGTCAACATCGAAGACCTGAAAATGGCGTGGCTGACCATCCTGCAGCGCGCGTCGAGGATTCAGCATCACAGGATCACCCGTGAAGAACTGTCGGTGCGTTCGCACATGACCCGCATCCTGCGTATTCTGCAAACTGAGGAATTCGTCGAATTCAGCAAGCTGTTCACGCCGGAGCAGGGCGTGCCGGTGCTGGTGGTGTCGTTTCTCGCGGTGCTGGAACTGGCCAAGGAAACGCTGATCGAAGTCAGCCAGGAAGAAGCGTACACGCCGATTTACGTCAAACTGAGAGGCGGCCAGCTGGCTGCCGTGAAATAGAACGCCATGGAACAAGAAAACAGTCACGAAGAAATCAGTCGGGAAGAGGGCGCCGGGGAGCACGGCCACGAGGAAAGCAGCCTTGATCTGGCGCAGATCAAACATGTGCTGGAGACTGCGCTGCTGGTGACGCAGGAGCCGATGTCGCTGCACGACCTGAAAAAACTGTTCGACGAAAAACTCGACAACAACACGCTGCGCAAGGTGCTGGATGATTTGCGCAATGACTGGGATGGCCGTGGTGTGGAGCTGGTCAGCGTGGCGACGGGCTGGCGCTTCCGCGCACGGCCCGAGTCACAGAAATTCCTCGATCGTCTGGATCCACCAAAGCCGCCGAAGTATTCACGGGCCGTTTTGGAGACTTTGGCAATTATTGTTTATAAACAACCGGTTACGCGTGGTGATATCGAGGAAATCCGTGGTGTGACGGTGTCGCCCGGCATCCTCAAGGCACTGGAAGCGCGCGGCTGGATCGACGTCATCGGCCATCGCGAAGTGCCGGGTCGTCCGGAAATTTTTGCGACGACCAAGTCGTTCCTCGACGACCTCAACCTGCGTTCACTGGAAGAACTGCCGCCGCTGTCAGAGCTGGGCAATCTGGTCGAGCAGTCGCAGCCCGCAGAGATCAGTCTTGATTCGGCGTTCGAATCCGCGGAACCCGTCAGCATGGGCGAGGGGCTGATGGATGGCGATGCAGCCGATGATGGGCCGGAGCAGTCGGCAAGCGCCGGTGAAGAGGGTTCAGCATCCGATGTCACCGAAGCAGAAATGCCGGCGCGGGTGCAATTGCACTGAACCGCGCCGGGCTTGGTTAATTTATTGCCCGCGCCTCATCGGCGCTGATCACTTGCGGAACTGCGAGCCGGCCTTATCCAGTGCCTCCTGCATCCGTGCCCACGCCTCATCCGCGCCGCGCGCCAGTTCCTGCCAGGCGTCCGCGGATGCGCCCTGTACTTTGCGCATGTGCTCCAAGGCCTGATCGCGTTGTTGACGGCAAGCGGTCAGCTGCTTTTCGTATTCGATGCGTGAATTGGCCTGGACTTCCTTGACACGTGCTTCCCATTCGGCAATGCGGGCATTCAACTGATCAAGCTGGGCTTTCATTTTTTCAGTATAAGCGTCGCGGGTGCTCATGGCAGTCTCCTCTCACGGGTCGGGTGGCGCCGCGGTACCACTGGAAACCGGGCTGTGATGTCTGCGGCGGACACATCATTGTAGACGCAACCGGGAAGAGCATCGGGAAGATGGATTACGACAGCGATCCTTGATTCACGAATCAGATTGCCAATTCGCGTATGGTGACTTCATGAATTGCACGCCGTCCCGCAACATCGAAACCGCAACTGCGATGCATCAGCGGGTTGTTGCGCCAGGCGACCAGATCGCCTTGTTGCCAGCAGTGCCGGTATACGCTTGTTTCCCGGGTTGCGGCGGACATCAGTTGATCCAGCAGTGACCTGCCGGCGGTTTCGTCCATGCCGTTGATTCGTGCCGCATGAAATCCCAGCATCAGGTGCGGATCACCGCCACCATCTGCGACCAGCGGCAGCATGCCTTTGCGCGAAGGGTCGTCGGCATTTGCCGTGGTGTGGCGCACGGAAGTGAAGTCATGCTCCACAGTCAGCGATCTCAGGCGGGTCTGTTGTTCGGGAGGCAGCTTGC
>JAKFUJ010000070.1 GCA_021732805.1 Betaproteobacteria bacterium
GTGGCATTGAGTTGCAGGCGCTCAAGGCTGCCGCTGATGACGGCGGCGATTTCCGCCGCCTTGCCGCGTACTTTGCCCTGTCCGAGCAGGTTTCCGCTGAGGGCGAACGGCGCCGTGGTATCGGCGCGCATCCTGCCTGAAATGCTCCAGTCAGCGGTGTGCAGACGTGACAGGCTGATTTCGTGCGTCCGTCGTCCGCCGCGGTATTGCGCGCGGACATCAACAACGGCGGGCAATGCATCCACTTCAAGGCGGCCGATTTCAGCATCGGTGACGATCGCGTCAAAAGGCAGGGCAAGGCTCTCCGGTTTCGCTGCTGGCGTGGATGTTGTGGTTTCGTAACGAATGCGCGCCGCTGCGATCCGGTTGACGCGCAGTTCCCCGAGCAGCAGCGACAGTGGTTGCCAGCGCAAAGCGACTTTTTCGGCGTGAAGCCGGAATCCGTCAGCGTTGATCTCCAGTTTATCGATGAAGATTTCACCGGTCAGGGAACCTGTGACGCCGTCGATGCGCAGGTTGCCCTCAGTGGTCTGCGTTGCCTGCCGGCTGATCCATTGCAATGCGTGGCCGCTGCCGAGCCAGACATAGGCTGCAATCAGCGTCAGGCTGATCAGAAGCGCGCCTGCGATGATGATGCGCCCGGCCCAATGGCGGATGGATAAGCGGTTCATGTCAGAACCTTGCGCCTATCGTGAAGTGCAGACGAAAGCGGCCGGTTTCCTGTGCGCGTGCAATATCGAAGTTGATCGAGCCGGCGAGGGTATACCAGCGCACGCCGACGCCGTAACCGTAGACCGGACGGAACCGCGATAACGTGTCTGCAGCATTGCCGGCGTCGACAAATAACGCGCCGCCCCACACTGAAGTGAAATCATGCTGGTATTCGACGCTGGCGACGCCAAGGTATCGTCCGCCGACGATGGCGCCGTTCTGTGCCACGCCCAAAGACTGGTAGGCGTAGCCGCGCACCGATTGGTCACCTCCGGCGCGGAACAGGAATTCGTTGGGAATGCCGTCGCGCGCATCGGCCCAGACTGCGCCGAATTCACCGCGCAGGTGGACCCGGTCGGTTTTGCCGAGCGGCTGGATGTAGAGCCCCCGGCCGTAGCCGCGCACAAAAGAGCGCGTCGACAGCAGCGCCTCGGCAGCGCCGCCCAGTTGCAGGTTGAGCAGATGACCGCGTTTCGGGCGCAGCAGATCGTCAACACGGCGCCGCGTCCAGGAATAATTGAGGGAGAGGGCCTGGAGATTGTCGACAGGACCTGCCTCGATGGATTGTTCTTCAATCTGGAATTTCAGCGTCCAGTCGTGTTCCTTTTCCGGTGATTGCCAGGTGCGCCGCGCGGCCAGACTCTGGTTGCTTGTCATCAGGTTTTCAATATCACTGCGCAAGACTTCAGCACCGATGTGGTTGCGCCAGCCGCTGGCCTCGGGGAGGAAAGCGAGTCCGGTTTCGAGTGTTTGTTTTTTTTCGTCGAGTCGCAGCCGTGCCAGACCCTGCCATCCGGGCCGCAGTGTGTTGTTGTGAGTGTATGTGGCTTCGCTGCGAAAGCCGCTATCGGTGCTGTAACCGACACCGAGGTCGACTTTCATCGCCGGGTACTCGACCACGCGCACCACGATCGGTGCGGCGGCAGCTCGCGCGGTATCGGTTTCGACCGTCACCGATGCATTCTGGAAATAACCGCTGCCCTGCAAAGCAGCCTGGTATTGCAGCACTTCGTCGTAATTGTAACGGGCGCCGGCGGGGATGCGGCTCAGGTTTTCCACGATACTTTGCGGATAACGCTGCAGGCCGTTGATTTCCAGTGATCCGAAACGGAACAGCGGGCCGCTGTCGATGCGCACGGCGACGGAAACCCTGTCGGTTTGCGGATCAGCTTCCGCTTCGCTGGCGGCAATGCGCGCCGCTGGATAGCCGTCAAATTGCAATTCGCGCAACAACGCATCTTTTGCGCCGTCCCAGGTCTCCTGACGGAATGCCGAACCCGGAGGCAGGCGCCAGGCTCCGATGATTTTCATCCGGTGTACGTTTTCACCGGGGTCGTCGGCAATGGCGCCACCGACGACGATGTCCGCCGTCGAGACTGTCGCTCTCGTCCCGGTCTTGACGCGCAGCCGTACCACGCCGGCATCCTGATCGCCGGTGCGGCTGACTTCGATCGTCGGCGAAAAATAGCCTTCGGTGGAAAGCAGTTGCCGGGCATCCCCGGCAGTTCGCGCCACCAGCCGATCGAGCAGTTCGGCATCCACTTCGGGGCGACCGCGATAACGGTAGATATCGAGGTGTTTTTCGAGCAGCGGCCGCACCTCGCGCGGCGCGTCCAGTTCGATTTGCCAGGAATTTTCTTGAGACTGAGTTGCGGCGCCCGCCGATCCTGCCGAAAGGATCAGCAGGGCGGCAATGCAGAATGCGACACAGCGAAACATCATTGCGGATCAGGAGGCGCGGTGTGATGCCGGATAGTGGAGCGGGATTTTGTCGCCGGATCCTGCTCAGCAGGATTTCAACCTTCGCGGTTACTCATACAGTCAGCAGTTCCGCAAAAGGTTTGAGCAGCGCGATGCGCAGTGGTTCAGTCTGCCGGGCCGGACTGAGTGAAACTGATACAGTTTTTTACGTGATTCGGTAAAAATTACCGGTACGCAGCTCATGGCCTCAGGCGGCGGTGGCCTGCTCGGATCGGCTGGCGCGTTTGCGCTCGTGTTCGTTCAGGTAGCGCTTGCGGATACGAATCGACTTCGGCGTGATTTCAACCAGTTCATCATCGGCGATGAATTCAATCGCCGATTCCAGCGTGACCTGCACCGGCGGCACCAGGCGCACGGCTTCGTCGGTGCCGGAGGCGCGCACGTTGGTCAGCTGTTTGCCCTTGATCGGATTGACGACGAGGTCGTTGTCGCGGCTGTGGATGCCGATGACGATGCCGGTGTACAGCGGGTCGCCGGGGCTGACAAACATGCGTCCGCGCTCCTGCAGTTTCCACAGCGCATAGGCGACCGCGGTGCCGTCTTCGGCGGAGATCAGCACACCGTTGCGGCGTTCTTCCATGTCGGGCTTCATCGGGCCGTAGTCGTCGAATACATGGCTCATGATGCCGGTGCCGCGTGTCATGGTCATGAAGTCCGACTGGAAGCCGATCAGGCCGCGCGCCGGAATGCGGTAATCAAGGCGTACACGTCCTTTGCCGTCGGATTGCATGTCCTGCAGATCGCCGCGACGCGTACCCAGCGCTTCCATCACCGCGCCCTGATTCGATTCATCGACGTCGACCGTCAGCATTTCATACGGTTCCTGCTTTTCACCGTTGACTTCACGGATCACCACACGCGGCCGTGATACGGCCAGTTCATAACCTTCGCGGCGCATGTTCTCGAGCAGGATGGTCAGGTGCAGTTCGCCGCGGCCCGAGACTTCGAAGACATCGGCGTCGGCGGTTTCGACGACTTTGAGCGCGACATTGCTCATGATTTCGCGCTGCAGGCGTTCGCGCAACTGGCGGCTGGTGACAAATTTGCCTTCGCGGCCGGCGAGGGGCGAGGTGTTGACCTGGAAATTCATGGTCAGCGTCGGCTCATCGACTTTCAGCATCGGCAGCGCATCGAGACTCTCGGGGTCGGCGATGGTGACGCCGATGCCGACTTCATCAATGCCGTTGATCAATACGATATCACCGGCCTGGGCTTCGGTAATTTGTACACGTTCCAGGCCACGGAAACCCAGCACCTGGTTGACCTTGGCCATCACCGGGGCGGAGCCGGGTCCCTTGAGCACGGCGACCGACTGGCCTGGACGGATGCGGCCGCGGTTGACGCGGCCGATACCGATTTTGCCGACGTAGCTGGAGTAATCGAGCGAGCAGATCTGCAGTTGCAGCGGACCGTCGGGATTATCTTCGCGCATCGGCACATATTTGAGGATGGCTGCGAACAGCGGATCCAGCGTGCCTTCGCGCACTTCCGGCCCGGTGCCGGCATAACCGTTCAGCGCCGATGCATAGATTACGGGAAAGTCGAGTTGTGCTTCAGTGGCGCCGAGTTTGTCGAACAGGTCGAAGGTCTGGTTGACCACCCAGTCGGCGCGCGCGCCGGGGCGGTCCACCTTGTTGACGACCACGATGGGCTTCAGGCCCAGCGCCAGCGCCTTGCGGGTGACGAAACGCGTCTGCGGCATCGGGCCTTCGACGGCATCGACCAGCAGCAGCACGCCGTCGACCATCGACAACACGCGTTCGACTTCGCCGCCGAAATCAGCATGGCCGGGCGTGTCGACGATGTTGATCAGGGTGTTTTTCCAGGTCACCGCGCAGTTTTTGGCGAGAATGGTGATGCCGCGTTCGCGTTCAAGGTCGTTCGAGTCCATCACGCGTTCGGCGATCTGCTCGTGCGCGGCGAAGGTGCCGGACTGACGCAGCAGTTTGTCGACGAGCGTGGTTTTGCCATGATCAACGTGGGCGATGATGGCGATGTTGCGTAGCGGGCGTTGCTCGGTGGCGGACACGGGATGGGGCCTTGAAAAAAGGGGCGGATTGTAGCATGCACACTCTGCTATTACCTTGAATTTTTGGACTTTTCCGCGCTTCAATGGATGACTGGGAAAGCGGCTTTACTCTGCGTAACCGAAAAAACCTAGCTGTTTCCGGCACTTGCAGTTATAATCCGCGCACCTTGCAGTGGCGTTTTAGTGGTTGTGCACTGCAGGATGCATCTGTCCCTGACCCCTTCGTTTTCAGCTCCCTTCTCTGAAAAGCTGCTTCCGCCACGGTTAGCGACGATACCCGTGCGCCGGTGGCCGTAACCGTGTCCTTGATGCGGTTCGCCTTGTAGAGCGATGGCATTTCCTGCGCGTTTTGTTGTTTAAGCCGAAAAGCTTCGGCCGCCGCATTGCGGCTGTCGAGCCATTGTTCGGTTGATGTGCTTTTAGAAAGTAATCATTCATGTCTTTTGAATCCCTGAATCTCAATCCCGCTCTGGTGCAGGCTTTGGCTGCAGCGGGTTATACCGAACCGACGCCAGTGCAGGCGAAATCGATCCCGCCCGCACTGACCGGCTTCGATTTGATGGTATCCGCGCCCACCGGCACCGGAAAAACAGCGGCTTTTGTACTGCCTGCATTGCATCGCCTGGCGCTGGCGCCGGCCAAAAACGGCCGTGGCCCGCGTGTGCTGGTGCTGACGCCGACGCGCGAACTTGCATTGCAGGTGACTGCCGCCGTCGACAAGTACTGCAAATTCATGCGCCACATGCGCACTGGCACGGTACTCGGCGGCATGCCGTACCCGAAACAGCGTCGTCTGCTTGAGCAGTCGCTCGATGTGCTGGTGGCAACACCCGGCCGGTTGATCGATTTCATCGATCAGGGCAAGGTTGATTTTTCGCGTCTCGAATTGCTGATTCTCGATGAGGCGGATCGCATGCTCGACATGGGCTTTATCGAGCCGGTGAAGCGTATCGCTGCGAAAACGCCGGCAACCCGCCAGACCATGCTGTTCTCGGCGACGCTGGACGGCAACATTGCGAAACTTGCACGCGAATTGCTGCGCGATCCGCAACGCATCGAAGTGGCGGCCCCTGAACAGAAGCACGAAAACATCGCGCAACGCATCCACTACGTCGATGACGGCAGCCACAAGCACCGCCTGCTCGAGCACGTGCTGCGCCAGGAAGGCCAGGCGCAGGTCATAGTGTTCACGGCGACCAAGCACGGCGCAGACCGTCTGGCGGACAAGCTGTTTCATGGCGGTCACGAGGCCGCGGCTTTGCACGGCAACATGAACCAGTCGCAGCGCAATCGCACTCTGGCACGGCTGCGCAGCGGCGCGGTGCGTGTGCTGGTGGCCACCGATGTCGCCGCGCGCGGCATCGATGTGGCGAGCATTTCGCACGTCATCAATTTCGATCTGCCGAAAGTGGCTGAAGACTACGTGCACCGCATCGGCCGTACCGGTCGCGCCGGTGCAACGGGCACTGCGATTTCTTTTGCGTCTTCGGAAGATGTGCGTCAACTGAAACAGATCGAGCGTTACATCGGTCGTGCCATCGAGCGCTGGTCCGAGCCCGGGTTTGAAGCGAAAAATCCGATGCGCAGCACGGATGCGCCGAAGCGTACCGGCCGGCGTCCGCCGCCGGGCGCGCGTCGCGGTGCGCCGCCGGCGCGAGGCGGGTTCCGTTCCGACAACCGGCGCAGTGCCGGCGGTTCGCGCTAACCACGGCAGGAGGCCAGTAGCAGTAAAATTTGCTGCGGGATGCAGCATCAGTTGGCAGCGACGCGCGACAGTTTTCGCGCGTCGTTTGCATGGTTTAACGGGGCATTCACGGACCATATATTTTTCCTATAGGAATCAATATGTTAAGACTAATTTCGATTATTGCCGCCATTGCGGCGGTTGGTGTTGCGGGTGGTGGTGCTGCGCAGGACTATCCGACGCGGACGGTTTCACTGATCGTGCCGTTTGCAGCCGGCGGTCCGACCGACACGCTGGCGCGCAATCTGGCGCAGCACATGACCAAGACGCTGAAGCAGCAGGTCATTGTTGAAAACCGTGCCGGGGCCGGCGGCACACTGGCTGCAAACGTGGTCGCCAAATCAAAGCCCGACGGTTACCAGATACTGATCGCACACATCGGCATGTCCACCGCACCGGCGCTGTACCGCAAGCTGCCCTTCAATCCGCTGACCGATTTTGAGTACATCGGCCAGGTTGCCGACGTGCCGATGACGCTGATTGCACGCACCGGACTGCCGCCCGACAATTACAAGGACTTCGTGACCTATGTGAAGGCCAACAAGGACAAGCTCAACATGGGCAATGCCGGTCTCGGTGCGGCTTCGCATCTGTGCGGATTGCTGTTCATGTCGCGCATCGAAGCCAATATCCAGACCATTCCGTACCAGGGCACCGGTCCGGCGATGGCGGCGCTGATGGGCAACCAGGTCGACCTGATGTGCGACCAGACCACCAACACCACCGGCGCCATCCAGGCGGGGCGCGTCAAAGTATTCGGAGTTACGACCAGGAAGCGTGTGCCGTCACTTCAATTCATACCCACCTTGCACGAGCAGGGCCTGAAGGATTTTGAGGTTGCAGTGTGGCACGGACTGTACGTCGCCAAGGGCACACCGAAGCCGGTACTCGACAAGCTGAATGCGACGCTGTTGGCGGCAATCAAGGATCCGCAGTTTCGTGAGTCGCTGGCAAAATTGGGCGCTGATGCGGTTACGCCGGATCGGGCGACACCCGAATCGCTGGTGAAACATCTGAAGGCCGAAATCGAAAAGTGGGGACCGATCATCAAAAAGGCCGGCGTTTACGCAGACTGACCCGCACACCATCAATCCCTCCGCCACCACAGTGTGCCGGAGGGATTTTTTTCGTACCGTAACTGGCATCGCGCATTGATTTTCAAGTGGTCTGCCTTTAGAGTGGGTCGCTTTTGTGTTGGTAAAAAATGAAATTCAGCGGGGAAATCACGATAGCTGCAAAGCGCGATGCGGTGTTTGCGAAGTTGCAGGACATCCATTTTTTTGCCTCCTGCATTGACGGTGTGCGCGACCTGACGCCGCTCGATGACACGCGTTTTGATGCGCTGCTTGAAACCAAAGTTGCATACATGACTTTCAAATTCAAGGTGACGGTGGAGCTGACCGAAGTCATGCCGCCGGAAAGGATTGCCGCGAAAATCGAAGGTGCGCCGATGGGGCTGGTCGGCCGGCTGACTGCGACATCGGCGACGCGTTTGATCGAAGCGGAAGACAAAACCATCATCCAGTATGAGATCGATACTGCACTGACCGGCAAACTGGGCAGCATCGGGCAGCCGGTCCTGAAATCCAAGGCGAAGGATATGGAAAAACAATTCGCGAAAAATCTGGGCGCAGCTTTTGCGACTGCGCAGGGGGCGGCATGAATCCGTTTGAGCTGGCCGAGCCGCGGTCACTGAAATCCGCATTGAAGCTGCTCGACGCCGGAGATCCATCGGTACGTGTTTTTGGCGGCGGCACCGCACTGATGCTGATGATGAAAGCCGGCGTGTTCCAGCCGACGCGGCTGGTCAGCCTGCGCGGCATCGAAAAGCGTTATGCCAAAGTGACGTCGGACAAGGACGGCGGCCTGCGCATCGGCGCGCTGGTGACGCTGAGTGCGCTGGGTCGCGCGGCAGCCGTCAAAAAGCGCGCGCCGGTGATCATCGATACGCTGCGCACGCTGTCCAATGTCCGTGTGCGCAACGTCGCCACGCTGGGCGGCCATCTTGCGCACGGCGATCCGCACATGGATCTGCCGCCGGTATTGATGGCGCTGGATGCGCGGGTGGTGGCGACCACCTCCGCAGGTTCGCGCGAACTGCCTGTTGCTGATCTGTACACCGGATATTACGAAACGGCACTGGCGCAGAACGAACTGATCAGCGAGATCATCGTGCCGGCGCAGAGCGGACGGCGCGCGGCCTATATCAAGCTGACCACGCGTGCGGCGGACGACTGGCCTACGCTGGGTATCGCCGTATCGCTGCAGACCGACGGCAGCGTAGTCCATGATGCGCGGTTCGTGATCAGCGCCGCCACTGAAAAACCGCTGCGTCTGTCGGCGGTGGAGGCGGTGCTGCGCGGAGCGACCATCAATGATGCCGTGCTGGCGCGTGTCGGCGAAGCCGCTGCGGCGGAAGCGGAGCTGACGGGCGATGTCCACGGTTCGGCTGCTTACAAAACAGAATTGCTGCGGGTGTATGCGGTGCGCGCAGTGCGCAAGGCGCTGGCAGTCTGAAGTGATTCCGGGGATAAACGTTTTGGCAACTACATTGGGCAGGAACAACACCGGCGCCGCCGAATTTTCCTCGGTCGGCCACTCGATCCCGCGCGTCGAAGGGCGGGCCAAGGTTACCGGCAAGGCCGAGTATGTGCACAATCTGCGGTTGCCGGGCATGTTGTATGGCAAGGTGTTTCGCAGCACGGTGGCGCATGGCCGCATCCGCAGCATTGATGTGGCTGCAGCCCGGGCGATGCCTGGCGTATTCGCGGTCTACACCGCGGCGGACATTCAAAAGCTGATTCCGGAGCCGTACTACGGCCCGGCGTTCCATGACCAGCCTGTGCTGGCGGTGGACAAGGTGCATCATGTCGGCGAACCGGTGGCGCTGGTGCTGGCAGCCGATCCGCATGTCGCCGAAGCGGCGGTGCAGTTGATCAGCGCGGATTATGAGGAATTGCCCGCAGTATTCGATGAAGTCGAGGCGATGACCTCGAAAGCCGTGGTGCATGAAGTGCTGAAACCCGCCGGCACGTTTCCTGATCTGAAGCATCTTAAAGACAGGCGCAATACCAATATCGCGCTCGATTTTCATCTGCGCCGCGGCGATGCGCAGAAGGCGTTCGCCGAAGCCGACCATGTGTTCGAACATACCTTCCGCAC
>JAKFUJ010000399.1 GCA_021732805.1 Betaproteobacteria bacterium
GAACACGATGATGTAGGGCACGCCCACCTGGCGCGCCAGCAGGATGTGTTCCCGGGTCTGCGGCATCGGGCCGTCGGCCGAGGACACCACCAGGATCGCGCCGTCCATCTGCGCCGCTCCCGTGATCATGTTCTTCACGTAATCGGCATGGCCCGGGCAGTCGACGTGCGCGTAGTGGCGGTTTGCCGTCTCATATTCCACGTGCGCCGTGTTGATGGTGATGCCGCGTGCCTTCTCTTCCGGCGCCGCATCAATCTGGTCGTAGGCTTTCGCTTCTCCACCAAACTTCTTCGACAGCACCGTCGTGATCGCCGCCGTCAGCGTCGTCTTGCCGTGATCCACGTGACCTATCGTCCCCACGTTCACGTGCGGCTTCGTCCGCTCAAATTTACCCTTGGCCATGATGTTTCCTTATTTCTTTTCGTCTTTGCCGGATTGCTTGTTGATGATTTCGTCAGCGATGTTGCGCGGCGCCTCCGAATAATGCTTGAACTCCATCGTGTACGTCGCACGACCTTGTGACAGCGAACGCAGTGTCGTGGAGTAGCCAAACATTTCCTTCAGCGGCACTTCCGCCTTCACCGTTTTGCCGCCGCCGGGAATGTCGTCCATGCCCTGGATCACGCCGCGCCGCGAGTTAAGGTCGCCCACAACGTTGCCCATGAAGTCTTCCGGGGTCTCGACCTCAACCGCCATGATCGGCTCCAGCAGGGACGGGCTGGCGCGACGCAGACCTTCCTTGAAGGCCATCAGGCCGGCCATCTTGAACGCGTTCTCGTTTGAGTCCACCTCATGGTACGAACCATCGAACAGTGTGACCTTGACGTCAACGACCGGGAACCCCGCGAGTACGCCGGAGGGAATCGCCTCCAGAATGCCTTTCTGCACTGCCGGGATGTATTCGCGGGGCACCGAACCACCTTTGATCGCATCGACAAACTCGTAGCCCTTGCCGGTTTCGTTTGGCTCGACTTTGAGCCAGACATGGCCGTACTGGCCACGACCACCCGACTGTTTGACGAATTTGCCCTCGACCTTGTCGCAGGACTTGCGGATCGTTTCGCGATAAGCCACTTGGGGGGCGCCCACGTTCGCTTCGACACTGAACTCGCGCTTCATGCGATCTACGATGATCTCGAGATGCAACTCACCCATCCCGGAAATAATGGTCTGGCCGGACTCTTCGTCAGTGCGTACGCGGAAAGAAGGATCTTCCTGCGCCAGCCGGTTGATTGCCAAACCCATTTTTTCCTGATCGGCTTTGGTCTTCGGCTCGACCGCCACGTGGATCACCGGCTCCGGGAATATCATCCGCTCGAGCGTGATGATCTTCGTTGGATCGCACAGCGTATCGCCGGTAACCACATCCTTAAGACCAACGGCAGCGGCAATATCCCCGGTGAAAATTTCCTTAATCTCTTCACGCTGATTGGCGTGCATCAACAAAATCCGCCCGATGCGCTCTTTGCGCTGCTTGATGGCGTTATAAATTGTGTCGCCTGAATTCAACGAGCCGGAATAAACACGGATGAATGTCAACTGGCCGACAAACGGATCGGTCATGATCTTGAACGCGAGAGCGGAGAACGCTTCGCTATCTTCAGGCTTGCGCGAGCCTTCCTGATCGTTCTCAAGGATGCCCTTGACCGGCGGAATATCAACCGGGGACGGCAGATAATCGATGACCGCATCCAGCATCGCCTGCACGCCCTTGTTTTTGAACGCAGAGCCACACAGCATCGGTACGATTTCGCCCGCGATCGTGCGCCGACGCAAACCGTCCTTCAATTCCTGCTCTGTTAGAACGCCGGCATCAAGGTACTTGTTCATCAGTTCCTCGTTGGCTTCGGCAGCGACCTCGACCATTTTCTCCCGCCACTCGTCAGCTAAATCCTTGAGCTCTGCAGGTATGTCCTGGTATTCGAACTTGATGCCCTGAGATGCTTCATCCCAGATCACTGCCTTCATTTTCACCAGGTCGACGACGCCGACGAAACTTTCTTCGGCGCCGATCGGCACCTGGATCGGCACCGGATTGGCTTTGAGGCGGGATTTCATCTGGTCATGCACGCGGAAAAAATTCGCACCGGTGCGGTCCATCTTGTTGACAAACGCGAGCCGCGGCACGCCATATTTGTTGGCCTGGCGCCACACTGTTTCGGATTGGGGTTGAACGCCGCCCACGGCGCAATACACCATGCAGGCGCCATCAAGCACGCGCATTGAACGTTCAACTTCAATCGTGAAATCGACGTGGCCCGGGGTGTCGATAATGTTGACACGATGCTCGGGGTAGTTCGCCCCCATGCCGCGCCAGTAACAAGTGGTCGCAGCCGAGGTGATCGTAATGCCGCGTTCCTGCTCCTGCTCCATCCAGTCCATCGTCGCAGCGCCGTCATGCACTTCGCCGATTTTATGGTTGACGCCGGTATAGAACAGGACGCGTTCGGTCGTCGTCGTCTTGCCCGCGTCAATGTGAGCGGAGATTCCGATATTCCGGTAACGTTCGATTGGGGTCTTGCGTGGCACGTTTCTTTACCTTCTTTACCTGTAGCCGCCGGTCAAAACCGGTAATGTGAGAAGGCCTTGTTAGCTTCCGCCATACGATGCACTTCTTCACGTTTCTTCATTGCGCCGCCGCGGCCTTCTGCAGCTTCTGCCAACTCACCGGCCAGACGGGCGCCCATTGATTTTTCACCACGGCCACGCGCCGCGTCACGCAGCCAGCGCATCGCCAGCGCCATGCGGCGCACCGAACGCACCTCAACCGGCACCTGATAGTTGGCACCACCCACACGGCGGCTTTTAACTTCAACCATCGGCTTGACGTTGTTGACCGCCAGATTGAACACTTCAAGCGCGTCCTTGCCGCTCTTATGTGTAATCTGCTCCAGCGCGCCGTACATGATCCGCTCAGCAACCGATTTTTTTCCACTGGTCATCAGCACGTTGATGAATTTCGAGACGTCTTCACTGCCGAACTTCGGGTCAGGCAGAATTTCGCGTTTTGGAACTTCCCTGCGACGTGGCATTTCGGTAATCCCCTATCAGGCTGCTTTGGCGCGTTTGGCGCCGTACTTGGAACGCGACTGCTTCCGATCCTTGACGCCGGCAGTGTCCAGGCTGCCGCGCACAATGTGGTAACGCACACCCGGCAAATCCTTCACCCGGCCGCCGCGAATCAGCACCACCGAGTGTTCCTGCAGGTTATGGCCTTCACCGCCGATATATCCGATCACTTCAAAACCGTTGGTCAACCGGACTTTGGCGACCTTGCGCAGCGCCGAGTTCGGCTTCTTCGGAGTTGTCGTATAAACGCGGGTACACACGCCGCGTTTTTGCGGACTGCCCGCCAGCGCCGGCACTTTGCTTTTCGTGCGCGGTGCTCGCCGGGGTTTACGCACTAATTGGTTTACGGTCGGCATTTTTCCTTGTTTCTCAATAAGTTACGACATTTACCAGGTTGTTCAGAGACGGCGGCTGCTTCCGCTGAAACCACTTAGGCACCGGCCCCAAAAAACGCGGGGACGGCGTTTCCACCGTCCCGGCTTTTTAATGCTGGGGCACTGCGCGAATCATCAAGTCGCACAAGGCCCAAAAAAGACTATCGATTTTATGGGGTCGGCTCCCCGCTGTCAAGCCACCTGCTCTTCGCCTTCGGCACTGGCTGCTGCGGCTTCGGCAGCCGCAGCGGCCTGCTCCAGCTCGGCTTGGGCGGCCTGCTTGCGACGAACCCGGTGATAAGCAAGCCCGGTTCCCGCAGGAATCAGGCGACCGACGATTACGTTCTCCTTCAAGCCGCGCAACTCATCGCGCTTGCCCATGATCGCCGCCTCGGTCAGCACGCGGGTGGTTTCCTGGAACGACGCCGCCGAAATGAACGAATCGGTGGACAGCGAAGCCTTGGTAATGCCCAGCAACACATGCTCGTACTGCGCTGGTTTCTTGCCTTCAGCTTCAACCTTTTCGTTTTCCAGGAGCAATTCAGCACGCTCGACTTGCTCGCCGGTAATGAAACGGGTATCGCCTCCATCGACAATGAGCAACCGGCGCAGCATCTGGCGTACGATGACTTCGATGTGTTTGTCGTTGATCTTCACGCCTTGCAAGCGGTAGACGTCCTGGACTTCATTACAGATGTAACGCGCCAATGCTTCGACGCCGAGCAAACGCAGGATGTCGTGCGGATCGGCCGGGCCATCGACGATGCTCTCGCCGCGGTTCACGACCTGGCCGTCGTGTGCCATGACATGTTTGTCCTTGGCGATCAGGAATTCATGTGCGACACCGTCGAGGTCGGTAATCACCAGGCGCTGCTTGCCCTTGGTGTCCTTGCCGAAAGATACCGTGCCGGTGACTTCGGCCAGCATGCCGGCGTCTTTCGGCGAACGCGCTTCAAACAGTTCCGCAACCCGCGGCAAACCGCCGGTAATGTCACGCGTTTTGGAAGTCTCTTGCGGAATCCGCGCCAGCACCTCGCCCACACCCACATCCTGTCCGTCACGCACGGTGATAATGCAACCGATCTGGAAGGTGATGTTGACCAGCTGATCGGAACCTGCCAGCTTGATCTCCTGAGCGTTGGCATCGAGCAGCTTGACCTGCGGGCGCAAACCTTTGGCCTGCGCGCTGCCGCGGCGCTTCGGATCAACGACCACCAACGTCGAAAGACCAGTCACCTCGTCGACCTGCTTCGCAACAGTCTCACCTTCATTAACATTCTCGAATTTAATGCGGCCAGCATATTCGGTAATGATCGGACGAGTATGCGGATCCCAAGTCGCCAGCACGTGTCCCGGCTTGACGGTCTGTCCGTCACGCACAGCAAGCAGTGCGCCGTACGGAACTTTGTGCCGCTCTCGCTCGCGGTTGGCTTCATCATGAATCATGATTTCGCCGTTGCGGGAAATGGCAACCAGTTCGCCGCGTGTGTTTGAAACGTAACGCATGCCGGCGGCATAGCGGATCACGCCGGCCGATTTACCTTCGACCTGACTGACCACTGCGGTACGCGAAGCTGCGCCGCCGATGTGGAATGTGCGCATCGTCAGCTGTGTTCCCGGTTCACCAATGGATTGCGCGGCAATCACGCCCACCGCTTCACCGATATTGACCACGACGCCACGACCAAGGTCTCGACCATAGCAACGTGTGCACAGCCCGTAACGCGTAGCGCAGGTCAGCGGCGTGCGTACTTTGACTTCATCAATGCCGGCAGCTTCAATGGCGTCAACGACATCTTCGTCGAGCAGCGTATTGGCCTCATACAATGTGGCGCCGGTTTCGACATTGACGACATCGACAACCGCCACCCGTCCGAGGATGCGCTCCCGCAGGCTTTCCACTACCTCGCCGCCCTCGACCAGCGCCTTCATCACTACGCCATTATCCGTGCCGCAATCATCCTCGGTCACCACCAGATCCTGGGTAACATCGACCAGACGACGCGTCAGATAGCCGGAGTTCGCGGTCTTCAGCGCGGTGTCGGCCAGACCCTTGCGCGCACCGTGCGTCGAAATGAAGTACTGCAGAACGTTCAGGCCTTCGCGGAAATTCGCGGTAATCGGCGTCTCAATGATCGAACCGTCAGGCTTGGCCATCAGTCCGCGCATCCCCGCCAGCTGACGGATCTGCGCAGCGGAGCCGCGCGCGCCCGAGTCGGCCATCATGTAAATCGAGTTGAAGGACTCCTGCATCACCGGAGCGCCCTTCTTGTCGAGGCGCGGCTGCCATTGCCGTGATTTCGGCTCCCATTCGATGACCGGCTCTACGCCAAGCTGCTCCATCATCGCCTTGGCCACCAGATCGCCTGCACGGCCCCAGATGTCGACCACCTTGTTGTAGCGCTCGCCTTGCGTAACCAGGCCCGAGGTGTACTGCTTCTCGATCTCCTGCACTTCCTTCTCTGCTTCACCGATGATGTGGTCTTTCTGCTTCGGCACCAGCATGTCATCCACGGCGATCGACAGCCCCGCACGCGTTGCCATCGAGAAGCCGTTATACATCAGCTTGTCAGCAAAAATCACCGTTTCACGCAGTCCGCAGCGGCGGAAGCTGGCATTAATGATTTTTGAAATCTCCTTCTTTTTCAATGCTTTATTAATATATTCGAAGGGGAAGCCATGCGGCAAAATCTCCGACAGCAGCGCACGCCCAACCGTGGTCTGATAACGCGTCAGCTTCTCGTGTTTGGAGCCGTCCTCGGCAATATCGGTTTCCTTGATGCGCACATGGATGCGCGCGTTGATCTCGACTTGCCCGGTTTCATAGGCGCGGGAAACTTCCGACACGTTGATGAAATGCGAATCCTCACCACGCGCGCCCTGCTTTTCGCGCGTCGTGTAGTAAAGGCCCAGCACGATGTCCTGCGACGGCACGATGATCGGATCACCGTTGGCCGGTGACAGCACGTTGTTCGACGACAGCATCAGCGTGCGCGCTTCCATCTGCGCTTCCAGCGACAGCGGCACGTGCACCGCCATCTGGTCACCGTCGAAATCGGCGTTGAAGGCGGCGCAGACCAGCGGATGGAGCTGGATCGCCTTGCCTTCGATCAGCACCGGTTCGAAAGCCTGAATGCCCAAACGATGCAGCGTCGGCGCGCGGTTGAGCATTACCGGATGCTCACGGATCACCTCTTCCAGGATGTCCCATACAATCGGCTCTTCGCTCTCGACCATGCGTTTGGCGGCCTTGATGGTCGTCGCCAGACCCATGACTTCAAGCTTGTTGAAAATATAAGGCTTGAACAGTTCCAGCGCCATTTTTTTCGGCAATCCGCATTGATGCAACTTCAACTGCGGACCGACCACGATCACCGAACGGCCGGAGTAGTCGACGCGCTTGCCCAGCAGGTTCTGACGGAAACGTCCACCCTTGCCCTTGATCATGTCCGCCAGCGATTTCAGCGGACGCTTGTTGGCGCCGGTCATCGCCTTGCCGCGGCGACCGTTGTCGAGCAGAGAATCCACCGCTTCCTGCAGCATGCGTTTCTCGTTGCGCACGATGATTTCCGGCGCTTTCAGCTCGAGCAGGCGCTTCAGACGGTTGTTGCGGTTGATCACCCGGCGATAAAGATCGTTCAAGTCGGAAGTCGCAAATCGACCACCGTCCAGTGGCACCAGCGGCCGCAGTTCGGGCGGCAGCACCGGCAGCACTTCCAGCACCATCCAGTCCGGCTTGATTCCCGATTTCTGGAACGCCTCAAGCACTTTCAGTCGTTTGGATATTTTTTTGATCTTGGTTTCGGAACCGGTCGCTTCAAGATCGGCGCGCAGCGTTTCAACCTCATGGTTCAGATCCAGACTGCGCAACAGAGAACGCACACCCTCTGCACCCATGAAAGCGCTGAAATCGTCGCCGAATTCCTCGACTTTAGCCAGATAATCCTCTTCGGTCATCAACTGGCAGCGCTTCAGCGGGGTCATGCCCGGGTCGGTGACGACATAGGCTTCGAAATACAGCACGCGTTCGATGTCGCGCAGAGTCATGTCGAGGACCATGCCCAGACGCGACGGCAGCGATTTCAGGAACCAGATGTGGGCGACCGGGCTGGCCAGTTCGATGTGGCCCATGCGTTCACGACGGACCTTCGACAGCGTCACTTCGACGCCGCATTTTTCGCAGATCACGCCGCGGTGTTTCAACCGTTTGTACTTGCCGCACAGACATTCATAATCTTTGGTCGGCCCAAAAATCTTGGCGCAGAAGAGGCCGTCGCGTTCAGGTTTGAACGTGCGGTAATTGATGGTTTCCGGCTTCTTGACTTCACCGTACGACCACGAGCGGATCTTCTCGGGCGATGCAAGCCCGATCTTGATCGCATCGAATTCCTCTTCCTGCGTAACCTGTTTGAACAAATCAAGCAGTGCTTTCATCGCAAACTCCTACGTAATCAATCTATGCTGCGCGGTTCGGTGCTTACGGCGGGGAAAGACATCATGCCCCGCCGGGCTCTCTTCAGTGGTTCAGTAACGGTTGTGATCGAGGTCGATGTCGATCGCCAGCGAGCGGATTTCCTTGACCAGCACGTTGAACGATTCCGGCATGCCGGCTTCGATGCGATGGTCGCCCTTGACGATGGACTCGTAGACCTTGCGCCGGCCCTCGGTATCGTCCGACTTCACCGTGAGCATTTCCTGCAGCACATAGGCCGCGCCGTAGGCTTCCAGCGCCCAGACCTCCATCTCGCCGAAACGCTGTCCGCCGAACTGCGCCTTGCCGCCCAAGGGCTGCTGCGTGACCAGACTGTACGGTCCCGTGGAACGCGCATGCATCTTGTCATCGACCAGATGGTGCAGCTTCAGCATGTGCATGTAGCCGACGGTGACCGGGCGCTCGAAAGGATCGCCGGTACGTCCGTCATACAGCGTGACCTGCGTCTTGCCCGGCGTAAAGCCGAGTTTTTTGGTGTGCGCATCGTCATTCGGATACGCCAGATCCAGCATCTGCTTGATCTCGACCTCGTTCGCACCGTCGAACACCGGGGTGGCAAAGGGAACGCCGTTGCGCAGATTGGTCGCCAGTTCGAAGACCTCTTCGTCCTTCAATGAGTCCAGATCAACCGGTTTGCCATTGGTGTTGTAAACCTTGTCCAGCATCTTGCGCATTTCAACGGCCTTGACCTGCGCCTTCAGCATTTCGCCGATGCGGATACCGAGGCCCTTGGCTGCCCAGCCGAGATGGGTTTCCAGAATCTGCCCGACGTTCATCCGCGAGGGCACACCCAGCGGATTCAACACGATATCAACCGGCGTGCCATCGGCCATGTGCGGCATGTCCTCGATCGGGGTGATCTTGGAAATAACACCTTTGTTGCCGTGACGGCCCGCCATCTTGTCACCGGGTTGCAGCTGACGTTTCACCGCCAGGTAGACCTTGACCATTTTCTGCACGCCCGGCGGCAGCTCATCGCCGCTGGTGAGCTTTTTCTTCTTCTCGTCGTAGGCCTTGTCGAACTGGAGTTTGGTCTGCGCCAGACTTTCCTTGATCTGCTCCATCTGCGCGGCCGATTCCTCGTTCGCCAGACGAATATCAAACCAGCCGTGGCGCTCGACCTCGGCCAGATACGTTTTGGTGATTTTCGAACCCTTGGTCAGCTTCTTCGGTCCGCCGTTCGCGGTCTTGCCGTTCAGCAGACGCTCCAGACGCTCGAAGGCATCGTTTTCAACGATCCGCAGCTGGTCACCGAGATCTTTCTTGTAGCGTTTGAGCTCGTCGTCGATGATCTGCTGGGCGCGCTTGTCACGCTCGATGCCTTCGCGGGTGAACACCTGCACATCGATCACCGTGCCCGACATGCCCGAAGGCACGCGCAGGCTGGTGTCTTTAACGTCCGAGGCTTTTTCACCGAAGATCGCGCGCAGCAGTTTCTCTTCCGGCGTCAGCTGGGTTTCGCCC
>JAKFUJ010000150.1 GCA_021732805.1 Betaproteobacteria bacterium
ACACCAGAGTCAGCGGCGCTTTGGTCAATTGCGGCAAGGCCTGCTGCAGGGCATGACCCGTGCCCAGTTGCGGCGATTGCAGTGCATACACCAGATCATCACCAGCAAGAGCCGCCCTGACACGGTCGCCCCCATACCCGTGAACGATGCAGATCTGCTGCGCAGAGATCGACCGTGCCGCCGCTATGACGTGGGCAATCAGCGGTTTGCCGGCGAGCGGATGCAATACCTTGGGCAGATCGGAATTCATGCGTTTACCCTGACCTGCAGCCAGGATCACGACTTGAGCGATGGGGGAAGGCATCCGAAAATTATCGCATAAACATCAACTTGCACGCTGCTCTACATAGGCAGTCACGGCCCGTTGTTGCGCCGGCGTCAGATGCAGGCCGTGTTTGGTTCGCCGCCACAGCACATCATCACCCGACATCGCCCATTCCTGATCGATGAACCAGTCAACTTCCCGCTGATACAGACCGGCGCCGAAATCGACACCCAGCCCCGTCAATCCCGCGGCATTACCCAGCAGTACACCCACATTGGTCCCGTGGCGATGCGCAAGTCCAACCCGCACAGCCTGTGGCAGCCATGGGTATTCGCGCACCATTCGTTGCTGCAGTCCGGCCAATCCGCCCGCACCGAGATCGCCACCCTCCAGCACTGCATTTTGCGTCCACTGCGCACCCATCTGCGGAAACCCGGGTCGCAGTTTGTCGACTGCCTGCTCAGCCAATGCGCGATAGGTGGTGATCTTGCCGCCAAAAACCGAGAGCAGTGGGGGACCGCCGGCCGAATCAGCAAGGCGCAGTGCGTAATCCCGCGTCACCTGCGACGGATTGTTGCTGCCGTCGTCAAACAGCGGGCGGATGCCGGCGTAACGGTGCACCACATCCTCAACCGTCACCTCACGCTGAAAATAACGATTCACGGCCCGGCACAGATAACGCAGCTCTTCGCCAGTTGCAGCGCAGTTCTCAGGCTCGCCGTGCAATTCAACATCCGTGGTGCCGACCAGTGTGTAGCCTTCCTGGTACGGATAGGCAAAAATGACCCGGCGATCATCATTCTGCAGGATGAATGCATGTTCACCCTCGTACAATCGCGGCAGAATGATGTGGCTGCCCTGCACCAGCCGCAGCCCGAACGGCACTTCGAGTTTCGCGATGTCGGTCAGGAATTTTTTCGCCCAGGGACCGGCGGCATTGATGACACAACGCGCGCGGATTTCCCCGGTTACCCCTTGCGCGGACTGCAATGTCGCACACCATTGTCCACTGTCAGGGCGCAGTGCGATGCATGCCGTGCGCGGGCGAATCTGCACGCCACGCGCTTGTGCGCTGCGGGCCACCGCAATCACCAGTCGCGCATCATCGACCCAGCAATCCGAATAGATGAAGCCTTTGCGCAATGCCGGTTGCAAGCCGTTGTTGTACGGTGGTCGCGACAGGTCGATGCCGGCGGAGCCGGGCAGCGTATCCCGTCGCGCCAGCAGGTCATACAACCACAAGCCGGCGCGGATCATCCACGCCGGCCGCAATTGCGGCACATGCGGCATCACGAAACGCATCGCGCGCACGAGATGGGGCGCCGTGTTCAGCAGCACTTCGCGTTCGCGCAGCGCTTCGGCGACCAGGCGGAATTCGTATTGTTCAAGGTAACGCAGCCCGCCATGGATCAGTTTGCTGCTGGCAGAACTGGTGGCGCCGCCAAGATCATTTTTTTCAACCAGCAGCACCGACAGACCGCGCCCGGCGGCATCCAGCGCAATGCCGGCGCCATTGATGCCGCCGCCGACCACCAGCACATCGACGGAATCACGGTTGGTCATGGCTGAAAACAAAAAGGGCGGCTAGCAGCCGCCCTTGTCGCCGGAAATACCGTTGCGCATCAGCGTTTGCCGCGCAACTTGCGTATCGCCGCCAGTTGCGCCGCCAGCATCGCCAGTTCGGCCTCGACGGTCGCCACTTCCTGTTTGTCCTGTGCGTTCTTGCGCGCCTCTTCAGCCTGTTTCAGCGCTTCCATGGCCTTGGTTTCATCCAGATCGGCGCTGCGAATGGCGGTATCGGCGAGCACCGTCACCACCCTGGGCTGTACTTCAAGCACGCCACCGGCGACAAAAATCGATTCTTCGGCACCACCACCCACCGGCTTGATGCGCACTTCACCGGGTTTGATGCGGGTGATCAGCGGCGTGTGCCGCGGATAAATGCCGAGTTCGCCGGCTTCGCCGGGCAGCACGACAAACTCCGCCTCACCGGAATAGATCTGCTGTTCCGCGCTGACGACATCGACGTGCAAAGTGTGAACGGCTTCGGCCATTGTTATGTTTCCTTACCCCGTATCTCTTACCCGTTATTCTCGCTCAAATTTCTTGCCCGTTATTGCAGGGTTTTCGCTTTTTCGAACGCCTCTTCGATGGCGCCGACCATGTAGAAGGCCTGCTCCGGCAGCGCATCACACTCACCGTTGACGATCATCTTGAAGCCTTTGATGGTGTCTTTCAGCGACACGTATTTGCCCGGCGAGCCGGTGAACACCTCGGCCACGCTGAACGGTTGCGACAGGAAGCGCTGGATTTTCCGTGCACGGGACACCGCCAGTTTGTCTTCCGGCGACAGTTCGTCCATGCCCAGAATGGCGATGATGTCGCGCAGTTCCTTGTAACGCTGCAGTGTAGCCTGCACCGCGCGTGCGGTGTTGTAGTGATCTTCACCGACGACATGCGGGTCGAGCTGGCGCGAGGTCGAATCCAGCGGATCCACCGCAGGATAAATACCCAGCGACGCGATATCGCGCGACAACACCACGGTTGAATCGAGGTGGCCGAAGGTGGTGGCAGGCGAGGGATCGGTCAGGTCATCCGCCGGCACGTATACGGCCTGGATCGAAGTGATCGAACCGGTCTTGGTTGAAGTAATGCGTTCCTGCAACCGACCCATTTCTTCGGCCAGTGTCGGCTGGTAACCCACCGCCGACGGCATCCGACCGAGCAGCGCCGATACCTCGGTGCCGGCCAGCGTGTAACGGTAGATGTTATCGACGAAAAACAGCACGTCACGGCCTTCATCGCGGAACGCTTCGGCCATGGTCAGGCCGGTCAGCGCCACGCGCAGGCGGTTGCCCGGCGGTTCGTTCATCTGCCCGTAGACCATGGCTACTTTCGATTTCGACAGGTCGTTTTTATCGACAACGCCGGCATCCATCATCTCGTGGTAGAAGTCATTGCCCTCGCGGGTGCGTTCACCGACACCGGCGAATACCGACAGGCCCGAGTGCGCCTTGGCGATGTTGTTGATCAGTTCCATCATGTTCACGGTCTTGCCGACGCCGGCGCCGCCGAACAGGCCGACCTTGCCGCCTTTGGCAAACGGGCAGACCAGGTCAATCACCTTGATGCCGGTTTCAAGCAGATCCGTCGACGGTGAGAGCTCTTCGTAGGTCGGCGCCAAACGATGGATGGACATGGTCTTCTCGGCATTGACCGGACCTACTTCGTCGATCGGGCGGCCAAGCACGTCCATGATGCGTCCCAGTGTTGCCGGACCGACCGGCACCATGATCGGCGCCTTGGTGTTGGTCACCATCATGCCGCGGCGCATGCCGTCGGAGGAACCCAGCGCGATGGTGCGCACCACGCCGTCACCTAGCTGCTGCTGCACTTCCAACGTCAGTTCCGTACCATCCATTTTCAGCGCGTCATAAATATGCGGCATCTGGTCACGGGCAAACTCGACGTCGATTACCGCGCCGATGCACTGAACAATTTTTCCCTGGCTCATAATTAATTCCTAGTCAAAACCAAAAATTCTTTTGCCACAGAGCACACAGAGAACACCGGGAAAACCCTCGCGTCGTCTGTCTTTCTCTGTGTTCTCTGTGTGCTCTGTGGCTGAATGGCCTTTAAACAGCTGCAGCACCGGCAACGATCTCCGACAGCTCCTTGGTAATCGAAGCCTGCCGCGTTTTGTTGTAAATCAGCGTCAATTCGTCGATCACTTTGCCGGCGTTGTCCGAAGCGGCCTTCATCGCCACCATGCGCGCCGACTGTTCGGACGCCATGTTCTCGGCGACACCCTGGTAGATCAACGCTTCAACGTAACGGGTCAATACCTGGTCGAGGACAATCTTCGCGTCCGGTTCATAGATGTAATCCCAGGAACCTTCCGGCGTGCCCAGCGCTTCACCCGACAACGGCAGCAGTTGTTCAATCACTGCCTCCTGCTTCATGGTGTTGACGAAGCCGGTATAAATAATCATCAGCCGGTCGAAGCGGTCCTGCATATAACCATCGAGCATGATCTTCACCGCACCGATCAGCTTTTCCATTTGCGGCTTGTCACCCAGTCCCGTGACTTGCGCAGACACCGTGGCACCGAGACGCTGCATGAAGCCCAGCCCCTTGTTGCCGAACGCGCAGACTTCCACTGCTTCACCCTGCGCTTCCCATTCCTTGATTTTATTCAGTGCCAGGCGCAGCGCATTGGTGTTGAGGCCGCCGCACAAGCCTTTGTCGGTGGTGACCACAATCAAACCGATGCGTTTGACGGAATCGCGCTCAACCAGAAACGGATGACGGTACTCGGGATTGGCCTGGCTGATGTGCGCGGCAACATTGCGGATTTTTTCGCCGTACGGCCGCGACATGCGCATGCGTTCCTGCGCCTTGCGCATTTTCGAGGCCGCGACCATTTCCATCGCCTTGGTGATCTTGCGCGTGTTTTGCACGCTCTTGATCTTGGTGCGGATTTCCTTCGAGCCGGGCATTTTATAAGTAATTGATTTTAAACGATTATTTTATGGGTTACGGTGCGCTTAGTAGGAGCCGTTCTGCTTCCAGTCCTGGATTGCCGCGGTGAGCTGCCCTTCGTCGTCCTTGGACAGATCCTTGGTGTCTTCAATGCGTTTGACCAGATCACCGAACTTGCCCTTGATGTAGTCGCGCATCGAACGTTCGGCGGCGAGCGCTTTCTTGACGTCAACATCGTCGAGATAACCGCCGTTGACCGCAAACAGCAGCAACGCCATTTCCCACACCTGTAGCGGTTCGTACTGCGGTTGCTTCATCAGTTCGGTCACCAGGCGGCCACGCTCCAGCTGTTTGCGGGTCGCTTCGTCGAGATCGGACGCAAATTGGGCGAAAGCCGCCAGTTCACGATATTGCGCCAGCGCCAGACGCACACCACCGCCCAGCTTCTTGATGACCTTGGTCTGCGCGGCGCCGCCGACGCGCGACACCGAAATACCGGCGTTGATCGCAGGGCGGATACCGGCGTTGAACAGGTCGGTCTCAAGGAAGATCTGGCCGTCGGTGATCGAAATCACGTTGGTCGGCACGAAGGCCGTCACGTCGCCGGCCTGGGTTTCAATGATCGGCAGTGCGGTCAGTGATCCGGTCTTGCCTTTGACGGCACCCTTGGTGAAGGCTTCGACATAATCTTCGTTGACGCGTGCAGCCCGCTCCAGCAGTCGCGAGTGCAGGTAGAACACGTCGCCGGGATAGGCTTCGCGACCGGGAGGACGACGCAGCAACAGCGACACCTGGCGATAGGCCCAGGCCTGCTTGGTCAGGTCGTCATAAATGATCAGCGCGTCCTGGCCGCGATCACGGAAGTATTCGCCCATGGTGCAGCCGGAGTAGGGCGCAATGAACTGCATCGCGGCGGACTCGGAAGCCGTTGCAGCAACAACGATGGTGTATTCCATCGCGCCGTGTTCTTCCAGCTTGCGCACCACGTTCTTGACGGAAGAGGCTTTCTGGCCGATCGCCACATAAATGCAGATCAGGTCCTTGCCCTTCTGGTTGATGATCGCGTCAATCGCCACCGCGGTCTTGCCGGTCTGGCGATCACCGATGATCAGCTCGCGCTGACCGCGGCCGACGGGCACCATGGCATCCACCGATTTGAGGCCGGTCTGCACCGGCTGCGACACCGATTTACGCGCAATCACGCCCGGCGCGACTTTTTCGATGACGTCGGTCATCTTGGCGTTGACCGGGCCTTTACCGTCGATCGGCTCACCCAGCGAATTGACGACACGACCGATCAGTTCGGGACCCACCGGCACTTCCAGGATGCGACCCGTGGTCTTGACAGTGTCGCCTTCGGAAATATGCTCGTAGGCGCCCAGAATCACCGCGCCGACCGAGTCACGCTCAAGGTTCAGCGCGAGGCCGAAAGTGTTCTGCGGAAACTCGAGCATTTCGCCCTGCATCACGTCGGCAAGGCCGTGGATGCGGCAGATGCCGTCGGTCACCGATATCACCGTGCCCTGGGTACGCGCTTCTGCGCTGCCGCCCAGATTCTGAATCCGGCTCTTGATGAGTTCGCTGATCTCGGATGGATTGAGTTGCATGTGTTACTCCTAGTGGGTTAGCGCGGTGGCCATGGCATCCAGCCTGCCGCGCACCGTGGTATCGATGACTTTGTCGCCGACGACGATTTTTACGCCGCCGATCAATTGCGGATCAATTTCGACCCTGGCCGTGATCTTGCGTTTGAATTTCATTTCCAGCGCAGCCACCAGTGATTTCACCTGCTCATCGCTGATCGGCAGCGCCGAAATCACCTGCGCTTCGAGCGTGCCTTCATGCTCGCGTTTCAGGCTTTCGTAGACGCCGCGGATATGCGGCGTCAGTTCCAGCCGGCCGTTCTGCACCAGCACCTGGATGAAGTTGCGCGCCGGGCCTTCAATTTTGTCGCCGATCACGCCCAGCACCAGACCTTCGAGCTGCTGCGGGCTGACGTTCGGATCGCTGATGACCGCCTGCACACGGACGTCACCAACCACTGCGTCGAGATTGGCCAGCATGTCCGACCACTGCGCCAGCGCGTTTTTTTCGCGGGCGAGCTTGTACACCGCTTCAGCGTAAGGTCGGGCGATGGTTACCGGTTCGGCCATGGCTTGTAATCAATCCGTCTCACAGTTGACGCTGCATGGCAGCGAGCATCTCGGCGTGAACCTTGGCATCGACTTCGCGCTTCAGAATCTGTTCCGCTCCGGCCACCGCCAGCGTGGCCACCTGGGTGCGCAGCATTTCCTTGGCGCGTGACACTTCCTGGTCGATTTCCGCCTTGGCCCCGGCAACCAGCCGTTCGCCTTCGACCTTGGCTGTGGTTTTTGCCTCCTCGATCATCTGGCTGGCGCGTTTTTCCGCCTGCGCGACGATTTCATTGGCGCGACCGCGCGCCTGCGCGATGGCGGTATCGGCATCCTTGGCCGCACGCTCCAGCGACTGCTTGCCTTCCTCGGCTGCAGCGAGCCCGTCTGCGATCTGTTTCTGCCGCGATTCAAGGGCCTTGATCAGATGCGGCCATATCAGCGTTTTGCAGAACCAGATGAAGACGAAGAACGTGACTGCCTGCGCAATCATCGTGACGTTCAGGTTCATGACTTTCCCCTACGGACAGCGGTTCGTAACAACCTTAATTGAGGCTCGCGAGCAGGGGATTGCCGGTGGCGAACCACAGGGCGAGGCCGACGCCGATAATGAACGAGGCGTCAATCAGGCCGAGCAGCAGGAACACTTTGGCCTGTAGCTGCGGCATCAGTTCCGGCTGGCGCGCAGCACCCTCGAGGAAGCGGCTGCACATGATGCCCACACCGATACACGCGCCGGCGGCGCCCAGGCCGATCATCAGACCGATACCGATGCCGGTATACGCCTGGATCATCGCAACAAGTTGCATCTTGTCCATCTGCTTCTCCTTTGCAAGAAACTCAATAAAAACAATTTAAAATCAATGACTCTCGTGTGCCATCGCCATGTAAACGGCGGTGAGCATCATGAAAATATAGGCCTGCAGCACCACGATCAGGATGTGGAAAATCGCCCAGCCCAGCGCCAGCACACCACCGAAGACTGAACCGACCAGCCCGGTCGCCGCCCACATCCACAACAGCAGGAAAATGATTTCACCGGCATAGATGTTGCCGTAAAGCCGCAGCGAGTGCGACAGCGGCTTCGATATGTATTCGACGAGGTTGAACAGGAAATTGAAAATCCACAGCAGGGGATTACCGCCGAAGGGCGTACAGAACAATTCGTGCGTCCAGCCGACTATGCCCTTGACCTTGACGTTGTAGAACAGCATCAGCAGCCACACCGACAGCGCCAGCGCGAAGGTGGTGTTGATGTCGGAGGTCGGCACCGGTTTCCATTCAGGCTGCTGCAGCACATTGCTGGTGAATCCCGCCGCGAGGTCGACCGGGATGAAATCCATGGCGTTCATCAGCAGCACCCAGACAAACACCGTCAGTGCCAGCGGCCCGACGAAGGCACGGTTGCCGTGGAATATGCCTTTGACCTGATCGTCGACGAATTCAATCAGCATCTCGACGAAAGCCTGGCGTTTGTTGGGCACGCCGGCGGTGGCGCCGCGTACCACCCACCACAGCAAGCCGAAGCCGATGACACCCAGCACCACGGCGGTCAGGAAAGTATCAAGATGCAGGGTCCAGAACGCACCGTCACCCAGCGAAACCGTACGGTTGGTCAGATGATGGCCGATATAACTGGTCGGCGTCAGTTCCTGTCCTGCGGCCATCTCTGCTTGTCCCTGAAACTTATTCTTTAACCAAAATCGCCATTCGGAACACAATGACCGAAACAGCGAACGATATGAACAGCACCGGATGCACGACCGCTTTATAGGTCGTCAGCACCCACCCCATCTGCAACACGATCAAAACAATACGGGCGGCTTCGGCCCGGAACAGCGCGCGCAAGGTATTGCCCGCTGTTCTGACCCTGCTGCCGGATACCAGCATCGCGTAAGCCAGATCAGCGACCTGGTTGATGACGCCTCCCAGCACCGCGGATGCCGCGCCATGCACACCGATGAATATCCACGCCAGCAACCCCAATACCGCTGTGGCAACGATCTGCCAGCGCATTACGGTGCGCATGGGTCTGCTGTCGATATGCGCAAACACTCTGAGCGCCACTGAGCAAACCTCCGAATTTTAAAGGTTAGCCTGCTATGGCGTCAAACCATTCTGCGTTGCAACATTATGACGGTCCGCGGGTCAACCGGGTAATCAAGCCGTCGAGCTGGTCGAGACTGCCGTAGTCTATGACCAAACTACCCTTGCCGTTGCGCCTGGCCTTGATCTGCACCCGGGTGCCAAGTTTTTCGGCGAGATTTTCCTGCAAGCGTGTGACGTCACGGTCTGCAGCGGGGCGGGTGCGGGCGCCAGTCCGCGTAGCCAGCAGGGTCGCGACACGCTGTTCGACCTCGCGCACCGACAGGCCTTTGGTCGCGGCCTCGTTGGCCAGTTCGACCTGACGCACCGGCGGCAGTGCCAGCAGGGCTCGGGCATGGCCCATTTCAATGCGCCCCTCACCGAGCAGTGTTTTGACCGGCGGCGCCAGTTCCAGCAGGCGCAGC
>JAKFUJ010000211.1 GCA_021732805.1 Betaproteobacteria bacterium
GGCGTCAGCGGAAAACGTTTTTCGCTGGTCACGGCAATCGGGTGCAGGCGGCCGGCGCGGATGTGGGCGATGGCGCTGGGCAGGCTGGCGAAAGACATTGAAATGCGGCCGCCGATCAGGTCGATCATCGCCGTGGCAGCACCTTTGTACGGCACATGGACCATGTCGGTGCCGGTCATCAGTTCAAACAGTTCACCGGCAAGATGCGGCGAGCCGAGGTTGCCGGACGAGCCATAAGTCAGTTTGCCGGGATGGGCTTTGGCCTCTTTGATCAGATCGGCCACGGTTTTGATCTTCAGTGCAGGACCGACGACCAGCACGTTCGGCGCACTGGCGACCAGCGTGATTGGCGTCAGATCGTGCAACTGGTCATAGGGCAGCTTGCGGTTGGCGGCCGGATTGACGCCGAACGAACTGGGCACCAGCAGTATCGTGTAACCATCCGGCGCGGCGCGCACCGTGAGTTCGGTGGCAATGATGCCGCTGGCGCCGGGGCGGTTGTCGGGGACGACGTTCTGTCCGAGGCGTTCAGCGAGGCCTTCCGCCAGCGCGCGGGCAATGATGTCGGCGTTGCCGCCGGCCGCCTGTGCGATCAGCAGGCGCATCGGGCGTTCAGGATATGGGCTGCGTGCCGGCTGCGCGGCCAGTGCACTGACGGATAGTGCGGCGAGGCCGATGGCGAGCGCTGCGGACCTGCAATACGACAGCTTGAAACGCGGTGCGATATGCATGACTGATTGCCTCCGGTCCGGCAGGTTGTTGATCTTATTGTTGCGCGGCTGGTTGCGGCAGCAGCGCGCTCGGTGGAACAATGTTACTGCAAAATCCTGCAAAGCTGCCGTGGCCCATATGCTGGCTGGTCCGGCTATGATGCCGGTTCAAAAGCGAATGGGAGGGGTTCCATCATGTTGAAGCGTGCTGTTTTTTTCATGCAGTCACTGCTGGTTGCCGCGTTGTTGTCGATGGCCGGCGCACAGGCTGCAAGCCCGACGGTCAGGCAGCCGCAGGTTGATACGCCGAAGCGCGTATTGTTCGTCGGCAACAGCTACATGTATTACAACGACAGCCTGCATAATCATGTAAACCGCCTCGCGTCGGGGGCAGACCCGACACTGGAGAAGGCTATCCAGTACAAATCAGCGACCATCGGCGGCGCGCCGTTGTGGCATCACAACATCGTCCACCTGACCACGCCGGGCAATCTCGGCATCAAGGAGCCCTTCGAACTGGTGATCATGCAGGGCAACAGCACCGACGCATTGTCGGAAAACGCCAAGGCGAGATTCCGCGAGAAGGTGGTCGAATTCAATGAGGTGATTACGAAGCAGGGCGGCAAGGTTGCGCTGTACATGACCCCGGCGCATATCAAACCCAGCAAGTTCGCCAGTCCCGAGATGACCGGCAAGACCGCCGACATGTATGTCGAAGCCGGCAACGAGATCAACGCCCTGGTGATCCCGACCGGATTGGCGTTTGCCGAAGCCTATCGCCAGAAGCCCGACATCAAGCTGCATCAGGATTTCGACGGCAGTCATCCGACGCTGATCGGCACCTATCTTGCCGCGTGTACGGTCTATGCCAGCGTCTACGGCAAATCACCGGTGGGTAATCCCTATGACTACTTCGGCAGGATCAGCAAGGAAGATGCGGCGTTCCTGCAGAAGGTTGCGGACGAGACGGTGAAAAAGTTCTACGGACGGTGAAGGACAGTGCAGGATGATCGAAAAGAGGCCTCAATGAAACCGCCCATCCTGCGCGCCCATCCCGACGTCGAAGCGCTGACCGAAGAGCGTTGCCACATCCTAGAGCTGTCCAATTCCCCGGATGATCCTGACCTGTCGATTGCGCGGGCGCGGGTCGAGCCGGGGGTTTCGACGCGCTGGCACCGGGTGATCGATACGCTGGAGCGGTATGTGATCCTCGATGGAACCGGGCGCATGGAAGTGGGCGGTCTGCCGCCGCAGGATGTGCAGGCCGGCGATGTCATATTGATTCCGCCGTCAGTGCGGCAGCGGATCACCAATACCGGAGTAGATGACCTGGTATTCCTCGCCATTTGCACACCGCGGTTCCGGCCGGAGGCGTATGAAGATGTTGAAGGCATTTAGCGCGCTGGTGGCGGTTGCATGGATTGCACAGCCTGTTGCAGCGCAGCCCATGGCCGGCATGGGCGTGGAGGACACACCGCTGCGTCCGAGTGAACTGAAGATGATGCAGCGGGTTGCGGCGATTGATCCGTCATTTCGTTATGGCGACCGCGTCAAGCGCTATTACCGCATTCAACCCACGACCAAGAACCGCATTCCGCTGCGGGTTGAAGTGATCCTGCCGCAGACCGGCAATCTTTATTTTGGCGAGTTCACCAATTACGTGATGGTCATCAACGAGCCGGCAGGGACCATAACTTACGAATACGATGCCGGCACCGCGAATCGCGGCCGCGGCACGATACTGGTGACGCCGAAAGATGTGGTGAAGACCGAGTTCAGCTGCGGCGTGACATCCTGCGTCACACGCATCGAACGCAACGGTCGCGCGGTGGCCGGGCGCAGCGGTTGAGCAATAATGGCCCGCTTGCAAGAGTATAAAAATATTCAATAAAAACAATTGCTTGGATATATGTTATGGTATCTGCAACAAGCGGCTCAACAACGATGGGGAGTGTGGCATGGATTTCATCTGGCTGATGCTGGTGGGACTGATCGCGGGCTGGCTGGCGGGTGTGCTGGTGAAGGGCGGCGGCTTTGGCGTGTTGGGCGATATCGTGGTCGGCATCCTCGGTGCGCTGGTCGGCGGTTTCCTGTTCGGTGCGCTGGGCCTGTCGTCCAGCGGCGGATTTCTGGGCAGCATATTTGTCGCCACCATCGGCGCCATCGTATTGATCGTTTTGCTGCGCATCATCAAGCGCGCCTGAGCGGTGGCGTGTGTTGAAGGCGGCGGAGCATTGACCGATGGGTGACCGCATCCGGTTTTTGCTGAGCCGGATCAGTGAACGGTTGTGGGTGAAGCCGTTGCTGATGTGTCTGCTGTCCGTTGCAGTCGCATTCATGGCCAGCGTTGTGGATGGTTGGGGTGTTGACCGTTTTGTTGCGGATATTTCTCCCGGGACCATCGAGAGCCTGCTCTCGATCATTTCTTCAAGCATGCTGGTCATTGCCACGCTGGCCGTGACATCGATGGTATCGGCCTATGCGTCGGCCAGCACCACGGCCACGCCGCGTTCGTTTTCGCTGATTGTTGCCGATGACGTCTCGCAAAACGCGCTGTCCATTTTTATCGGAATTTTCATTTTCAGCATCGTTGCGCTGATTGCGCTGAAAACGGGCTATTACGGCAAGGCGGGACGTTTTTCGCTGTTCGTGCTGACGCTGACCGCTTTTGCGCTGGTGATTGCCACGTTTGTGCGCTGGGTGGATCGTATTGCCCGGTTGGGCCGCATGGTTGCGACAATCCAGAAGGTCGAGGCGGCGACCGCTGATGCCCTGCGCCACCGCCGGTCTTCGCCGACGCTGGGCGGCATCCCGGCTGCATTGCAGCAGGCCGGCGGGCAGCCGGTTTACTCTGACCGGGTCGGCTATGTGCAGCGGGTGGATGTGGAATTGCTGCAGGACTGCGCAGTAAAGCTGCATGTCCGCATCAGCGTGGATGCTTTGCCTGGAACGTTCGTAATGCCGCGCCGCGCACTGGCGCATGTGACTGCAGATGACGGTTATCCATCGGATATCGACATGGCGCTGCTAGCCAAAGCCTTTCTGATCGGTGGCGAGCGCACATTTGACGAAGACCCGAGGTTCGGGCTGATCGTGTTGTCTGAAATCGCCAGTCGTGCAATGTCACCCGCTGTCAATGATCCGGGCACGGCGATCGATGTGATCGGCCGTTTCGTCAGGCTGTTTGCGCTTTGGAGTGAACCCCGCAAGCCCGGGGAAGTCAAACCTCCTGCATGTGACCGTGTGTCCGTGCCGGAATTGTCCGTGCACGATTTGTTTGACGATGCCTTCAATGCCATCGCTCGCGACGGTGCGGGGGCGGTTGAAGTGGCGATGTGGCTGCAGAAAGCGCTGGCAGCACTGGCGCCGCTGGGTGACGCCGCGATGCTCGATGCGGCCATGCGTCATTCCCGGCGGGCCTTGGCGCAAGCGGAAAAGGCACTCGCGATACCCGAGGATGTGGAAGCCGTGCGCGAAATCGCCAAAAGCGTCGGTCCGGGCTGACATGGCGTTTGCCGCGCCACCAACTGTGGGAGTACATCATGAATTCATTTGCGGCATCAGGCGCCTCCAAGCTTCCTGACGACACGGAAATCCGCGAGCCGAAAAAGCAACCTAAACGCCCGCCGGTTTCCGATCCTCCTGCCGAGCCGAAAAAACCCGATCCGATCAGGGAGCCGCCGAAAAAACGATGATGTATTGAAGATTGCAAAAATAATGACAAAAACATGCCTCTGGCGAGGCTGTCATGTTTTTGGAAAAAATCTGCAGGTCAGTCCTGTTTTGCGAGGCGGGCGGCGATGCGCGGATAAACCCTGCGCACGTTGCCGCTGAAAATCTTTTCCTTGTCCGCCGTGCTGATCGTGTTCACGGCGTCCAGGTAACGCTTGGTGTCGTCGTAGTAATGACCGGTTTCAGGATCGATGCCGCGCACGGCGCCGACAATTTCCGAGGCGAACAGGATGTTGTCGGCAGGGATGACACGCGTCAGCAGGTCGATACCCGCCTGGTGATAAACACAGGTATCAAAATATACATTGCCGAGCAGGTGTTCCTGCAGTGTCGGCTTGCCCATGTCCTGCGCCAGACCGCGATAACGGCCCCAGTGGTAGGGTACCGCGCCGCCGCCGTGAGGAATCACGAATCTGAGCGTCGGAAAATCCCGGAACAGGTCGGCGGTGATGAACTGCATGAAAGCCGTGGTGTCACCGTTGATGTAATGCGCACCGGTGAAATGAAACGCCGGGTTGCAGGACGAACTGACATGCACCATCGCCGGCACGTCGAGTTCGACCAGTTTTTCATACAGCGGATACCAGTGGCGGTCGGTCAGCGGCAGGTCGGTCCAGTAGCCGCCGGACGGGTCGGGATTCAGATTGCAGCCGATGAAGCCGTATTCGTTGACGCAGCGTTCGAGTTCGGGGATGCAGTTGGCCGGTGACACGCCGGGACTTTGCGGTAATTGACAGACACCGACGAAGTTTTTGGGAAACAGCGTGCAGACCCGGTGGATCAGCTCATTGCAGATGCCCGTCCACAGTTCGCTGGTGGCGGCATTGCCGATGTGATGGGCCATGCCGCCGGCACGCGGCGAGAATATGGTCAGGTCGGTGCCGCGTTCGCGCTGTATGCGCAACTGCGCGCCTTCCACGCTGTCACGGATTTCATCATCGCTGATGACCAGGGAGTCCTTCGTCGGGCTGAGCCTGGCATCTTTCAAGCCTTCGATCTGGCGCTGGCGGAAGGTTTCCAGTGATTTGGGTGCGGTGGTGTAGTGGCCGTGACAATCGATGATCATGCGCGAAGTTTCCTGTAACCGGATCAGCTCGGTTCGATTTTAGCCTTCTTGATGACCGGCCCCCAGCGCTTCTGTTCACTGCGAATGTAATTCAGGTATTCGGCGCCGCTGGAAGGCGATGCATCAATGCCGCGATCCTTCAGTTGCTTGACGACATCGGCTGATTGCAACGCTGCAGTGAAATCCCTGTTGAGCCGGGAGACGATGGCGGCAGGCGTTTTCGGCGGCGCCGTAAGACCGTACCAGTTGATGGCCGCATAACCTTTGACGCCGGCTTCGGCCATGGTCGGTACATCCGGCAGGGCTTCCGCGCGTTTGGCGCCGGTGACAGCGATGGCGCGAGCCTTGCCGGACTGCACATGCGGCACAGCCGTGGAGATCACCGCGATGAACGAGGGCACATGGCCGGCGATCAGGTCGGTAACGGCAGGTCCGCCGCCCTTGTAGGGCACATGGTTCAGCGTAACGCCGGTCATGGTTTCCAGCAGTGCGATGGCAAGATGCCCCGGGCTGCCGATGCCGGAACTGGCGTAATTGACCTTGCCCGGTTGTGCTTTGGCCATCGCCAGAAATTCCGGCAGTGTTTTGGCCGGCACTGACGGGTTCACGATCAGGATGTTCTGCAGCGTGACCAGCATGCCGACCGGTACAAAATCCTTCAGCGGGTCGTATTTGACGTCCTGTATTGCCGGACTGACCACCAGTGAGCCGATGTGCGACATGCCGACCGTGTGTCCGTCAGGTTCGGAGCGTGACAGGATTTGCATTGAAATCACACCATTGGCGCCGGGGCGGTTGTCTACGATGACCTGACTGCCAAGACTGACGGCGAGTTTCGGTTGCAGGATGCGCGCGACGAGATCGGTGGCGCCGCCGGGCGGAAAGCCGACGATGAATCGTACGGGTTTGGTCGGCGCCCAGTCGGCGGCGAGGGCAGGCGCGGCAATGAGACCGGCGGCAAAAAATATCAGGACACGATGCAGCGTTTTCATGTTGGCGATCCTCGTCACTTGGTTATGTTCGCCGCAGCATTGTGACAAAAAAAAGCCTGCCGGGCCATCGCCCCGCAGGCTTTTATCTAAAGAACCGGATTAGTTTTTTTTAGTTCGTGTGATACAGATTCGCTGCCTTGATCACTTTTTCCCATTTGTCTTTTTCTGACTTGATGTAAGCGCCGAACGCTTCGGGTGTGGTCGGCGCCGCATCAAGTCCCGAAGCGAACAGTATCTTATTGACGTCCGGCAGGTTCAGGACAGTCACTATTTCCTTGTTCAGGCGGTTGATGATGGGACGCGGCGTTTTTGCCGGCACCAGCACGCCGTACCAGTTATTGGCGTCGAATCCCTTGACACCGGATTCGGCGATGGTCGGCAGCTCCGGCACCAGGGCCGAACGTTTGGCGGTGGTGACGCCCAGCGCGCGTAGTTTGCCGGATTTGATGTGCGGCACGGCGCTGGCCGCGGTTGCGAAAATCAGGTTGATGTTGCCGGCCACCAGATCAACGATCGAGGGGCCGCCGCCCTTGTACGGGACATGCACGATTTTTGTGCCGGTTTGAAGATTGAACAGCTCCAGCGCGAGGTGGCCGGCGCCGCCGACACCCGATGAGCCGCCGTTCAGCGACTTGGTCTTGGCCAGCGCCACCAGTTCGGTGACGTTTTTGGCGGCGACCGACGGATGCACAACCAGGATGTTGGTCGCATCCACGGCCTGCGAAACCGGTATCACGTCTTTCAGCGGATCAAAATTGAGTTTTTTGTACAGTGACGGGTTGATCGCCAGCGCGGCAATGGTGCCCATCAGCACGGTGTAGCCATCGGGCGCTGCATTGGCGGTGATTTCGGTGGCGATATTGCCGGCAGCGCCGGGACGGTTGTCGATGATGATCTGCTGGCCGAGCAGTTCGCCGAGCTTGTTGCCCATCGCACGGGCCGTGGTATCGGTGCCGCCACCGGGCGCGAAGCCGACGAGCATGCGGATCGGTTTGGTCGGTTGCCAGTCAGCGGCGATGCCCTGCGCGGCGAATGTCGCCAGCACGGCGCTTGTCAGCAGACGGGATATCAGGCTTTTGTTCATGTAATCCTCCGGTTTGTAGTTGGATTTAAAGCAGTAACAGTTGTTACGGTTCAGGCTGCAGCGTTTTTGGCCGCGGCTGCTTTGCGACCGGCGGCGAGTTTTGAGGCAAGTGTAAATGCGTGTTCCATGGCGCCGGGATCGGCCTTGCCCTGGCCGACGATGTCGTAGGCGGTGCCATGAGCCGGTGTGGTGAACACGGTTTTCAGGCCGGCGGTCACGGTGACACCCTTGTTGAAGCCGAGCAACTTGGTCGCGATCTGGCCCTGGTCGTGGTACATCATGACCACGCCGTCGAAATCGCCTTTCAGCGCCTTCAGGAAAATCACATCCGACGAAATCGGGCCTGTGCAGTCGATGCCGCCGTTTTTCAGCGAATCGACCGTGGGGCGGATGATGCGGATTTCTTCATCGCCGAACAGGCCGTTTTCGCCGTTGTGCGGATTCAGCGCGGCGACGCCGATGCGCGGGCTGGTTTTTCCGGTGGCGCGCAGCGTGTCGTTGGCGAGGTTGACCGCGGCGGTGATGCGTTCCGGGGAGATCATGGTCACGGCCTCGCGCAACGCGACATGCGAGGTGACACGGAAGGTGCTGAACTGGTCGATGACATTCATTTCACCAAAGAAACCGCTGTGTCCGGTGAGATGGGCGAACATCTGGTGTTCATCGTTGAATTTCCAGCCGCCGCGGTTCATCGCGCCCTTGTTCAGCGGCGCGAAGCAGATGCCGTCGAGTTTGCCGGCCATCGCCAGATCGATCATCACCTTCAGCGTGTCGCCGGCGAGTTTGCCGGATTCGTCTGAGGAAGTGCCTTGCGGAAATTTCGCGGGATCGGTGTTGCCGAGATCAAGCAGCGGCAGGTCCAGGCGCGGCCAGGTCACTTCGTCGATGCTGCGATAGACGGTGTACGGGATTTTGACGCCGGCGTTGCGCATGCCGAGTTCAAGCACGCGTTGGTCGCCGATGATGACCACGTTGGCGAGTTGCGCCGGTTTGCCGGAAGCCAGCAGCCTGGCAGCGATTTCAGGGCCGATGCCGGTGACGTCGCCGAGCATGCAGCCAATGCGGGGCAGTGCAGTCATAAAAATACCTTTAATAACAATTAGTTATGCTACTTTTTCAATCTGCGCTTTACGCTGTCGCGGCCGGCGCCGATTGCCAGCAGGCGGGTCAGGTCGCGAGTGTGCTTGAGTTTCTCCAGATTGAATACCAGATCGATGACTTTGCCGCAGATGGCCTGAGGCAGCCCGCCCCAGGCAGCACATTCGACGAACTTGTTTGCGACCTCATCATCGTTCATCGGATTTGCCGGACTGCCTTTGCCAAAATCAGCGCGGCCACTGATGGTGCGACCGTCTTTCAATTCGATATCGATAATGGTGGTCATTTTTTCATAGCCGGCGGCTTCAGCCTCGGGATGCACATCAAAATCGATCAGGCTGATGCTGCGTTGCACATCGGCACGGTTGACGATAGCGTCGGTGAACTCGGCGAGCCCTGCCTTGCGTTCCAGCAGCAGAATGGCCATGCAGAATTC
>JAKFUJ010000412.1 GCA_021732805.1 Betaproteobacteria bacterium
TACCCGTTGGCCATGTTTACGCCGGCGCACCGGCGCAACTGTCGCGCGACGAAGTGCTGTCAGCGCTGAAACCGTGGCTGGAAAATCCGCAGCGCGCGAAGCTGGGGCAGCACATCAAGTACGACATGCACGTGTTCGCCAATGCCGGCGTGCATGTCGCGGGTGTTGCACACGACACGCTGCTTGAATCCTATGTGCTGGAAAGCCATCAGCGGCATGACATGGATTCCATGGCACAAAGAATTTTATCAATTAAAACAATTGGTTACGATGAAGTTACGGGGAAAGGTGCAAAGCGCATCGGCTTCGAGCAGGTCGCCGTCGAACTCGCTTCCGACTACGCCGCCGAAGACGCGGACATCACTTTGCAACTGCATCAGGCGCTGCATCCGCGCATCGCGGGCGATCAGAAACTGAATCACATCTACGCTGATATCGAAATGCCAGCGATGCCGGTGCTGTATGTGATGGAACGCAATGGTGTGCTGATCGACGGCCAGCTGCTGGCGGAACTGTCGGCGGAGTTCGGCGCGAAGATGATCGACATCGAAAAACGCGCGCATGAACAGGCGGGCCAGCCGTTCAACCTCAGTTCGCCGAAACAGATCCAGGAAATCCTGTTCGACAAGCAGGGCCTGAAACCGGTGAAAAAAACGCCCGGCGGCGCGCCGTCCACCGATGAGGAATCGCTGGCGGAACTGGCGCTGGATCATCCGCTGCCGAAACTGATCCTCGAATACCGCGGCATGGCGAAACTGAAATCGACCTACACCGACAAACTGCCGGTGATGGTCAACCGCAACACCGGCCGCGTGCATACCAGCTACGGCCAGGCCACGGCAGTGACCGGCCGGCTGGCGAGCACCGATCCCAACCTGCAGAACATTCCCATTCGCACCGCGGAGGGCCGGCGCATCCGCGAGGCGTTTATCGCGCCGCCGGGCTCGAAGATTGTTTCCGCCGACTATTCGCAGATTGAACTGCGCATCATGGCGCACATCTCGCGCGATGAAAGCCTGTTGAAGGCCTTCGCCGCGGGCGAGGACATCCATCGCGCAACCGCCGCGGAAATTTTCGGCCTCACGCCGCAGACCGTGGACAACGAGCAGCGCCGTTACGCCAAGGTCATCAACTTCGGCCTGATCTACGGCATGTCGGCCTTCGGCCTGGCAAGACAACTCGACATCGAACGCTCGGCGGCGCAGCAATACATGGACCGTTATTTCCAGCGTTATCCGGGTGTTGCCGAATACATGCGGGTGACCCGCGAACAGGCGCGCGAACAGGGGTATGTCGAAACCGTGTTCGGCCGCCGCCTGTGGCTGCCGGAAATTCGCGGCAGCAATGCCGCGCGCCGCCAGGGTGCGGAGCGCGCCGCGATCAATGCGCCGATGCAGGGCACGGCGGCCGATCTGATCAAGCTGGCGATGATCGCGGTGCAAGACTGGCTGGTCGAGGAAAAACTCGCGTCAAAACTGATCATGCAGGTACATGACGAACTGGTGCTGGAAGTGCCGGACGGTGAACTGGAGCAGGTCAAAGCCGGCCTGCACCGCTTGATGACCGGTGTCGCGCAACTGGCGGTGCCGCTGCTGGTGGAAGTCGGCACCGGGCCGAATTGGGATAAAGCCCACTGATGCACATTAAATAATTGATTTTATTGTTATTTTACTAATAACAAGCAATTGATTTTGATTAAATGGAGGCCTTGAATTTGAATCAGGATGGTGTAATATTGGTGTCTGTTTGGTGCAACCTTGGGAGACAAAATCATGAACCGCTTCAGCATCACGCTTTCCGATGATCTCAATCTGGCGATAGACAAGGTCGCCGAAGAAACGGCGTCCAACAAAAACGAAATTCTGCGCAAGGCTTTGCAGCTTTATCTGGCCGCGCGCGAGGGCAAGGTCAAGCACGACCTTAAACTGGGACTGGTCAATCCGCACACCAACAAGATCGAAACCGAAATCGTCGGTTTGTGAGCCAGATCGACCTTGGCAAACCGACGCCGGGATACAAAGTCTCGGTCACGCCGGAAGAATCCAGCGGCGATCGCTATGTTCGCCTGTTCAAGGATGTCGTGGTGTTCATGCTTGCCGTGATTTTTGTCGCCATCATTACCTGGGTATGTGTCAGCACGCTGAACTCCGCCACGGCAACCGGCGAAGAAAAAAAATGGGCAATGTCCATACTTTCGCTTGCCGCGGGCGGCCTGATCGGCTTCCTGGTCAGGAAATGATTGCGCCGCTGTTGCGGCAATCCATGTTCAAACCTTGACCACGGTCTCCAGATCGCCCGCCGCGACGGCGTTCATGTAGGCCAGCACCAGATCCCTGGTCAGATAGCGGCCGAAGGTTTTTTGGTCCTGCTCGCGCACGATGGGGAAGGTGTCGAGGATGTACGCCGCGTCATCGCGTGCAATGGCGTAGAGCTGGAAAAACAGCGCATCAAGCCGCGCCATGCGGTGGCGACGGTCGTCTTCATCCCAGCGGAACGGCACGCCCTTGTAGCCGAGGTCGCGGGCGAAAGGTTCAAGGTCGTGCGCCGTGTACGACAACCGCAGCACTTCGCCGCGCACGAAGTCGGCGATGGTCTGTTTCTTGATTTTGGTATCAAATTGCTCTGGCCGAATCAGCGGGAGTTGCTCGACAATGAACCAGTTCATTGATGTGCTGTGAATTTTTTGTCGTGCAACAAAATCAAAAGCAAGTGAATTAAGGTTTGCCAGTAACAAAGGGGCTATTAAGGAGTAATCCTTTTGCATGTCCGACTCTGGAAGCAAAAGTGGTAATTTGTTGCCTGCCGCAACAGTTGGAACGACCGCGGCTATCATTGTTCGAATATCCGTTGCGCGTGCAATATCGCGAAAGCCTATAGCCCACGATCTGCGATCTTTATCCGGGACATCACTGGCGGCAACCCAGTATTGCGGTTCGGGATAGACGTCCGGTCTTGCCTTGATGTTGCTATCGAGAGCGCCGCTGGATGCGGCGTTGTGCAGATTTTCCGCATTGACCTCGACGCTGGCCGAACGATGGTCGTAGATATGAATCATGCGTCCGACATACAAGGGCACAGCCTCGATATCGCCTTTTTTCCAGCGATTGCCGGCAATCGGATACCAGCCCTCGCGTTCCAGTTCGTCACGACGCTTGAACAACCCGGAGTCGTTGGTCATGTGGAACATCGTGGCATAACGCACCGGCCAGACTTTTTTCGGCGGTGTTTTTCCCTCACCCCCGGCCCCTCTGCTCCGCTCCAAGTGTTCCCTTGTCCCGGAGGGCGAGGGGTGAAGAGCAAGCACCGGCTGGCGGCGGTAAATGGCGGTGGTGATTTCGGCATCGCGGCGGCTGCGGAAAATCGGTGCGCCGCCGGTATTGGGGTTGACGGTGCGGAAATCCGTCGCGTTCAGCGTGAGCAGCCGCTGCGCATCGTGCAGTTCGGCGATGTCGTGCAGGTAGAATGCGCAACGCGTTGTTTTTATTGATCTTCCCTCTCCACTGAAGACCAGTGCGCAAAACTTGAAGCGTGAATCCACGTCCGGAAAATAACTGCCGCCGGGGTTAAAACGATTCTCGATATCGAATAACGTCGCCAGCCGGCCGCCGCCGGCAATGCCGCCAAAAAAAGCTGATGCGCCCTTGTCAGACGCAATGCCGGAGGGCGTCAGCAAGCCGACCATGCCCTGCGGATGGATCAACGATTCGGCGCGTTCGACAAACAGGGTATAGAGATTGATATCACCACCGGAGAGCAGCGGATAATCGCCGCAGTCGCGGGCGATGCGGGTCGCAGCTTCGGCCATGTTGCTGGCGGTGGTGTATTCGGCCCACAGCGGATCGCCGGCCTGTTCCAGCGCTGCGATCATTTTTTTGCGGTCGGCGGCGCGCGCGGTTTTGGCGATTTCGGGTTTGCGCTCAGCGAACCATTCGACTTCCTGCAGCTTCATGCGATCCCAGGGCGGGTTGCCGATCACCGCATCAAAGCCGCCAGTGCGGCTGCCGTTGCTGCCGGACCACACGGTGGGGAAGGCGAGTTCCCAGTGCAGGAAGCGGATGTCACGGGCGAGGGCCAGCGCGGACTGCACGGTGCGGTGGGCGCGCTTTTGTTCCGGTCCGTGGAGTTTCAGCGTGGGACTGGACAGCAGCGCAATGGATTCCAGCACGTCGCCGAATTCCTGATTCAGCAGATCGGCCCAGGTTCTGTCGTAATCCTTTTTCCCGTCCTTTGGCGCCCAGCGCCGGGCCTGCATGAAATCGAGCGCGCGTAGTTGCGGGCGCAGTCCATTTTCAATCTGATCCATGAACACTTTGGATTGATGCGCTTCAGCGATATCGATATCGGTGAGCTGGCCGATGGCCTCCATCGTGGTGCGCGCCTCCTCCACCGCGCGCATGTCGTTTTGCTGCAGCAGGCTGCCGCTTTCCCAGAGGGCATCTTTCAGTTCCTGTATGCGGCCGCCGAACAGCGCATCACCGCAGCGCAGGTGATGATCGAGGAACGACAGCGGCGCGCCGACGGTGAAGGTGTGCAGCCACAATGCGACCTTGGCCAGTTCGACCGCCATCGGATTCTTGTCGACGCCGTAGATCACGCGTTTCAGGATCATGCGGCGGATGACGTGGCGGTCGTCGAGCAGGGTTTCGTCGATGATCCAGCCCTGCGAGCGCCCCGCTTTCAGGATGCGGTTGCGGATGTCGGCAATGCGGTCAGCGACTGGCGAGGCCCAAGAATTGGCGATGTCTTTGGCCCAACGCTGGGCTGCGATCTGTTCCGCCGCGCGCGCCATGTTTTCAAGAATGGCGTCGGCCAGATAGTCGACGAGGGCGACGAGGAAATGCCCGCTGCCCATCGCGGGATCGCAAACTTTAAGTTCTAGGATACGGCTCGCTGGATCAAGTGCAGTGAGTGAATCCCATCGGGGGGGGTAACTATCTGTTTATTAACGTTATTTTTTATTTCCGCGGTGAACGCCGCGATACGTTCGGCGATCAGCGGCCCAACGGTCTCGTCGATCAGCAGTTTTACGAGATCGTCATGTGTGTAATAACTGCCCGATCCCTTGCGGGCAAAACTGGTTGGCCGCGCGACGAGGCGTTCACCCTGAGGCTCAAGTCGGTATTCGAGCAGGCGTTCGTAGATACCGCCCAGGTGCTGTACGGAAAGGTCGCGATAGTTGATCCATGCGCGCAGCGTGTCTTCCGAGCGGCGCGATACCTCATCAATCGCTGGCGCGAGTTGGGCATCGGTTACCCGTGCACGCGCGAGCAAGGGGGTCCGTTGATCGTCGAACAATCCACCGTTGTAGGCCGGCAGGCCCAGCGCTGAATCACCATTCGCAATCGCGGTGAACAGCCCTTTCAGTCCTTCCCAGATGCGCGACGACTGGGTGGAAAAGGCGAAATTGGCGTCGCGCTTTTTGCTGATGTCCTCGCGCATCTGGCGCAGGCTGTAATCGTAGTAGCGTTTGTCGCGCACCGGCAGCAATCCGCGATCTTCGGCATACAGCACAAACAGCAGGCGATACAGCAGCAACAGCGCGGCTTCGCGCACTTCGTCGAGATATTCACGTGTCGGCGGTGTTGCGGCCTTGGGATCGCCGGAAGCGAGAGCGCTGGCCAGATCGGGGAATACGGTGTCGAAGACGCGTTGGCCAAGATCCTGCGAAACGAGTTCTTCGTAGCGGCGCGCTTCCGCCAGGGCGAATTCGTGGAACGTGCGGTGCTCGTTGTCCCACGGCTGGCTTTGGAACGCATCCAGTCGGAACAGGCAATAGAACACCTTGAGGGCATGCCGCGCATCCATACCGTGCTCAAGCTCGGCCTGGGTGCCGGGCACGCCCAGCAAGGCCGCGATATCGAGTTCGAGAAACTCCTCGGAGCGCGAGCGCGCGCCCTGGTAGTAGAGCCGCCACACGCCGCCATTGGTCAGAATGCCCCAGCGGATCGCCCGGTTGGAGGCGATTTCGACTGAGGACAGATAACGCAGGATCTGGTTCGACGGTGTGCCCCGATCCAGCGGATCGGTGGCATCGCCACGGTCGAGCGGGCGCATCCAGCGCTTGGATTCGAGTATCGCGAGGCCGTGCCGGTAACGCCGGTCCTCGCGCTTTTCCTTCAGTGCGGCGGTTTTGGCCTGTGCGTCCGCAAACAACAGCATGTCCGGCACGTCTTCCCGCCGCGATTGTGAGGCGACTTGTTGCGCGAGAAGTTCGTTCCAGTCCAGATGCGACAGCACCTTGACGATGATTTCGTCTTCGGTCGTGGTTTCGTTGAGCGTGCTGCCGGCCTTGAACGGCGCGTAAACGCCCTTGATGGCTTTGACGAAACCATCCAGTTCGGCATCCGTGATGGCTTGCCAGGCGGGGGTATCCTGGATACCGACAGTCAGGAAATTGTGCGTAAACAGTTGACCGATCACGAGGCTGGGTTCCCGGCGGCGGGATTGAAATCGCGCAGAAGGACAATCGCGCCTTCGGTGCGAACTTTTCTGTAATAACGCTCGTCGGCAGTGACCAGCGTGCAGTTCGGCGCATCCAGCGCTACGGCGTGATACAGCGTGTCGAAGACATGCTGCCGGTGGGTTGTGGCGAGGGTCATCGCAGCGGTATAGATTTTCAGGGTTCCGGTGACGGCAATGCGCATAGCGTAAAGGTCTTCAATATCCAGGCGCGCCGTCGCCGGGGCAAGGCGGTTTAATCCTGCGGCGACTTCAGCCAGCCAATGCGGGGGTTCAAGCAGGACGATTTCGCTGGACCGGACTTTTTCCAGCAGGGTTATGGCGCGATCCTGGTCCTGCTCTTCGGCGGTGGGCGGCAGGAACCATTTGATCGCGACGCTGGCGTCGGCGACGACGTGGATCACGGGCGGCCGGCGATGCGGGCTGCGCGAATTTCTTCGTTCGTGACGGGTTTTTGGCTGCGACGACGACGCAGAATGGCGTCAATGGCTCGCGCCCGCTGCTTTTGCAGGCGGCGTTCCTCGATGGCCTGCAGCATCAGGCGGGCGATGACGCCGCTTTTATTCTCGCGGGCAAAAACCCGGTTGAATTCGTCCTTGACCTCGTCCGGCACGCTGAAATTGACGGTCGCCATGACGCCCTCATTGTTGAAGATTTCAACAATTATCGTGTGCGCCTGCCGGACTGTCAATCCGGCGGCTTATTGGAGTGCACCAAACACTTTTTTGACGATGTTGCTGGTCGCGCCCACCGGGTTCTGGCGGAACGATTTTTCCTGTTCGGCGATGGTCAGGTAGAGGCCGTCGAGCGCCTTGCGCGTGACATAGGTTTCAATCGATGCATCGTCCTGCTTGACCAGTCCCAGCGCGGCGCCCTGACCGGCGAGGCTGTTGTACTGCTGGGCGAGGCCGACGCGGTCGGTGGCTTTTTTGACAATGGGCAGGAAGCGCTGCGTCAGTTGCGTCTGCGTGGTGCGTTTGAAATATTCGGTGGCGGCAGTGTCGCCGCCGGTCAGTATGCCCTTGGCGTCCTCTACCGACATTTTCTTCACGGCATCGGTCAGTAACTGCCGGGCTTCCGGCGCCGCAGCCTCGGCGGCGCGGTTCATCGACAGCACCAGTTCATCGGCCTGCTTTTTCATGCCCATCATGCGCAGGCCGCTTTCGATTTTCTGCACGCTGGGCGGCAGCGGGATTTTGACCTTGGGGTTGTTCAAATAGCCGTTTTCCGCGCCCAGCAGTTTGACCGCGGTTGCGGAACCATCGGTCAATGCCTGTTTCAAACCGCTGGCGGCATCGGCGTTGGAGATGTCGCCGAGTCCCGCAGCGGCCGGCTGGCCCGGCATCACGGTGATGACCGCAGTGATGACAATGGCCAGCAGAACCCCGAGAATACGCGTCATGTTGATGGTCATCTTGAATTCCTCTTCCAGTTTGATCGCATGTTGAAATCCAGAAATCTCATTCTAGCCGTGGTTGTTGCCGCTGTCGTTGCGTTTGTCGCATTTCCCGACTGGAATGCCCGGCAAGTTGCGCCGTCAGTGACGTTTATTTCGCTGCAGGGCGAAAAAATCACCACCGAATCCTTGCGCGGCAAGGTGGTGCTGGTCAATTTCTGGGCCACGGATTGCGCCGTCTGCGTCAGGGAAATGCCGGAGGTTGTGGCCACGTACAACAAATACCGTACGCAGGGTTTTGAAACCATCGCGGTGGCGATGAAATACGATCCGCCGAACCATGTGCTGAGCTACACCGAGAAGAACAAGCTGCCGTTCAAGGTCGCGCTGGATCCGCTGGGCACACTGGCGAAGGCTTTCGGCGAGGTCAAGCTGACGCCGACGACCTTCATCATCGACAGGCAGGGCAATCTGGTCACGCGCATCCTCGGTGAGCCGGATTTCGTGAAGTTACACGCGCTGCTGGAAGAAAAACTCAAAGAAACCTAGTTACAAAGGGCCAGGTTAAACAGGATGGACAGGATATGCAGGATTAACGGCGAAAACCGTGCCCTGGTTTTATCCTGTATATCCTGTCCATCCTGTTAAACGTCCCGCCCTTAAACAACCCCGGCGTCGTGCGCCTGCTGGTCGGCGTGGTACGAGGAGCGCACCAGCGGGCCGCTGGCGGCATGGTTGAAGCCCATGCCTTCGGCTTCCTTCGCAAACATGTCAAACGTCGCGGGTTCCACGTAACGCAACACCGGCAAATGATGCGCCGACGGCTGCAGATACTGGCCGATGGTCAGCATGTCGACACCGTGCGCGCGCAGGTCGCGCATGACTTGAAGGATTTCTTCGTCAGTCTCGCCCAATCCGACCATCAACCCTGATTTCGCCGGAATGTGCGGGAAACGCGCCTTGAAATCCTTCAGCAGTTTCAGCGAATGCGCGTAATCGGAGCCGGGGCGCGCCTGCTTGTACAGCCGCGGCACGGTTTCGAGATTGTGATTCATCACATCCGGCGGGCAGGCTGACAGGATGTCCAGCGCGACATCGAGGCGACCGCGGAAATCCGGCGCCAGGATTTCGATACGGGTCTGCGTCGACAGCTCGCGCACGGCGCCGATGCAGTCCTTGAAATGGCGGGCGCCGCCGTCGCGCAGGTCGTCGCGGTCGACGCTGGTGATGACCACGTATTTGAGTTTCAGTGCGGCG
>JAKFUJ010000380.1 GCA_021732805.1 Betaproteobacteria bacterium
ACGCCGGGCGGCGACAACCTGATTCTGCTCAACGGCCCGATCATCAAGGAGCTGGGGTTCAACTACACCCAGGGTGTGATGCGCGACGGTTTTCAGGCCAATACCAGCGTCGGCCGGTTCTGGAGATTGTATTTACGCAACGTCGCCGGTTTCCTGCCGCACAAGAACGACAAGGCGACCTTCGGCAATACCTGGCGCGTGGTGGTGGCGGAGAACGAAGATGTCGCCGCCAAAATCGGCTGGCCGCCGAACTGCGCGGACTATGGATTTGCCGCCGGCAGCAATGCGCTGTCGATCGGGCGCTACACCGGCGGCAACCACATCTCGTCTGTGTCGGGTGCGACGCCTGAGGATTTGCTGCCGTACATCGCCGATGCCGTGGTGCGCCAGTATTCCTGGCAGATCATGTTCAGTGTAGGTCAGGGTTACGACACCTTGCGCCCGTTGCTGCTGCTGTCGCCGATCATTGCCGAGACCATCGCCGGCGGCGGCTGGTCGAAACAGAAATTCCGCGAAGAACTGTTCAGGCAGGCACGCATGCCGGCGCGGGAATTCGAACGCATCCTGCGCGACTGGACGCAAAAGCCGACGTGGAATCTGACCGAAGAATTCGAAGCCGGGCGCATACCGAAGCTGTTCCACGAGTCCGACGACCCGCAGCGCCTGGTGCCGATCGTGTGGCGGCCGGATGATTTCCAGGTGGTGGTGACCGGGGACCTTGGGCGTAACAGCATTTATGTGTTTGCGCACAATGGCGTACTGGGATTCCCGGTGGCCAGGGAAATTCATTTACCGAAAAACTGGAAGGCCTTGCGTGGATAGTCTGGACCAACTGTTGCCCCATGCCGAGCGCGTCACCAAGCTGCTGATCGCGCGCAAACAAACCATCACCGTGGCCGAATCCGCTGCGGGTGGTTTGATCAACGCCGCACTGCTCGCAGTGCCCGGCGCTTCCGCCTGCTGCCGCGGCGGGCTGGTGGTTTACACCTATGAAATCCGCCGCGCATTGCTCGGCATCAGCGATGCCGACATGAAAGGTCTGACACCGGCAACTGAAGCCTACGCGCTGCTCGCCGCGCGTCGTGCCCGCGAGAAGGTGGGGTCAGATTGGGCGCTGGCCGAAACCGGTGCTGCAGGCCCTACCGGCAGCCGTTATGGTTATGCCGCGGGACACGCCTGTTTTGCAGTGGCTGGTCAGGCGGAATGTTCGCGCACATTGGAAACCGGCAGCGCAGACCGTGTTGCGAACATGTACGCCTTTGCAGTCGGAGCGCTGGAACTGCTGGCGGAAGTGGCGGCTGCCTTGCCGAGAGCCTGAAATTTAATCAACTCAGGCGCAATAAAAAATTCGCACCCGATGCTCCGGATTGGCGGACAATAAGTCACATCGTCCGGACCTGCATTTTCAAAGGAGCGTCGATGGCTTCCATGATCCAGCCCAAAGCCAGACGGTACCTGCCGGGATTGTTGCTGACGGCAGTGTTGCTGATGGTGTCCGCAACCGCTGCCCAGGCGCAGACCAGCACTGCTGACAGCCTCGCCGCCTGGCAAAAAGTATCTTCGGTACTGACCCACCCGCGCTGCCTGAACTGTCATCAGCCCAATGTGCCGAAACAGGGCGACAATCGCCAGATCCATGTGCCGCTGGTGGTGCGCGGACCAGCCGGTCACGGCGTTGGTGCGATGACCTGCGGCAGTTGCCATAACGCCAGCAACAATCCGACCTCGCGTACGCCGGGCGCGCCGCACTGGCATCTCGCGCCGGCCTCGATGAACTGGGAAGGCCTCTCCGACCGCGAGCTGTGCCTGATGCTGAAAGACCCGAAACGCAACGGCAAGCGCACACCGGAGGCGCTGGTCACGCACATGGCCAACGACGGACTGGTGCTGTGGGGCTGGGAAGCCGGTGCGGGACGCGAGTCGGTGCCGATGCCGCACAAGGAATTTGTCGATCACCTGAAGGTGTGGGTGGCCGGCGGCACGGCGTGTCCGAAATGACGCGCGCGATATCCGAGTGAACAGGAGCTGCACACATGGTTACGCTGAACGTAAACGGCAAAAATGAAGAAATGGATGTCAGTCCTGAAATGCCGCTGCTGTGGGCATTGCGCGACCGGCTGAATCTCACTGGAACCAAATACGGCTGTGGTCGCGCGATGTGCGGCGCCTGCACGGTGCACGTTGATGGCGAGGCGATCCGTTCGTGTTCAATCATGGTCGGCACGGTGGCTGGAGGCAAGAAAAAAATCACCACCATCGAAGGTGCGTCCGGCAAGGTGGCTGCGGCGGTGATCAACGCCTGGCAGAAACTCGATGTCGTGCAATGCGGCTACTGTCAGTCGGGGCAGATCATGTCGGCGATCACGCTGCTGTCGAAAAACAGCAAGCCCACGGATACCGATATCGACCTCGGTATGGAGGGCAACATCTGCCGTTGCGGTACTTACGTGCGCATCCGGCAGGCGATCCACCAGGCCGCGAAGTCGCTGGCGTAAAGGAAAGCCGACATGAAACTGACGACAAAAAATATTTCGCTGGAGCATCCGGCGCGGCGCGAATTCCTGCAGGCAACGGCGGTGCTGACCGGCGCTTTTGTAATCGGCGCGTTTGTGCCGTTTGCAAAACGGGTTTATGCCGCGTCTGCCGGAGGTCCGGCGGCCGGCATCCGTGACCCCAACGTGTTCCTCAAGATAGGCGCCGACAATACGGTGACGCTGCTCAGCAAACATTTTGAGATGGGGCAGGGCATCAGCACCGGCATGGCGACGGCGGTGGCGGAAGAACTCGATGCTGACTGGTCAAAGATGCGTTGCGAGTTTGCGCCCAACAATCCGGCGCTCTATCAAAACCTGGCGTTTGCGCCGTACATGGTCACCGGCGGTTCGACATCGATGATGGAATCGTTCACCCAGATGCGCGAAGTCGGTGCTGCCGCCCGCGCGATGCTGGTGGGCGCTGCAGCGGCGAAGTGGAATGTGCCTGCGGCGCAGATCAGCGTGCACAAGGGTGTGGTGCGCCACAAGGCTTCGGGCCGCAGCGCGATGTTCGGCGAACTCGCGCCAGACGCGATGCGCTTGCCGGTGCCGGAGAAAGTGGAGTTGAAGGATGCTAAGCAGTGGCAGTTGATCGGCAAACGCGCGCCGCGGCTCGATTCCGTCGAAAAAACCACGGGCAAGGCGGGCTTCGCGCTGGATATCCGCCGCCCCGGCATGCTGACGGCGATGGTCAGCCGTCCACCGCAGTTTGGTGGTACGGCGGTCTCGTTTGATGCCGCCGCCGCAAAAAAAATCGATGGCGTGGTTGAAGTCGTGCAGATTCCGCAGGGCATCGCGGTGCTGGCGAAGGACACCTGGTCGGCAATCCGCGGGCGCGAGGTGCTGAAGGTGATTTGGGACATGTCGAAAGCAGAGTCGCGTTCCACGGATGCCATCGTCGCCGAATACCGGCAGATGAGCGGCAGCAAGGGCTTGCCGGCGCTGCGCCGCGGGGATGCAGCTGCAGGTTTTGCGAAGGCTGCAAAAACCATCGACGCTGAATTCGTGTTTCCGCATTTGGCGCATGCGCCGATGGAACCGCTGAACTGCGTGCTGGAATTGCGCGCGGATGGCGCCGAACTGTGGTCGGGCAGCCAATTGCAGAGCATCGACACCTACGTGTTGTCGAAAGTGCTGGGCTTCAAACCGGAGCAGATCAGGATCAACACGCTGCTCGGCGGCGGCAGTTTCGGCCGGCGCGGCAATCCGGTCGGCGACTGGGTGGCCGAGGTGGCGATGATCGCCAAGGCAATCAATGGCCGCGCGCCGGTGCATCTGGTATGGACGCGCGAAGACGATATCAAGGGTGGTTTCTACAGGCCGATGGCATTGCACCGTGTAAAGGCCGGCGTCGATTCTGCCGGCCGTATCACCGGCTGGCAGCACCAGGTGGTGACCAAGTCGATTTTTACCGGTACGCCGTTTGAAGGCGGTGCAGTCAAGGAAGGTGTTGACCACAGCAGCGTTGAAGGCGTGGTCGATACGCCGTATGCGATCAGCGACATGGCGGTGGATCTGCACAACGCGAAATCGCCGGTTCCGGTGTTGTGGTGGCGGTCCGTGGGACACAGCCATACCGCGCATGTGATGGAGACGGTGATGGATGACCTGGCCCGCACGGCAGGCAAGGACCCGATGGCCTTCCGCCTCGGGCTGCTGGAAGGCAAACCGCGCGATATCGCGGTACTAAAGCTGGCTGCGCAGAAGTCCGGCTGGGATCGCCCGTTGCGCAAGGGTCGCGGACGTGGCATCGCCTATCATTTTTCCTTCGGCACCCGGGTGGCGATGGTCGCCGAGGTGACGGTGAAGGATGCCGCTTACAAGGTGGAACGCATTGTTGCCGTGGTGGATTGCGGCGTGGCGGTGAATCCGGATGTGGTCAAGGCGCAGATCGAGGGCTCGATCGGCTTTGCGCTGTCCTCGGTGCTGCGCAACCAGATCACGCTGAACAAGGGCGTGGTCGAACAGAACAATTACAACGATTACGAGCCGACGCGCATCCGCGAAATGCCGAAAGTGGAAGTGCATATCATCAAATCGGCCGAAGCGCCTTCGGGCATCGGCGAGCCGGGCGTGCCGCCGCTGGCGCCGGCGATCAGCAATGCACTGTTCGCTGCAACCGGCAAGCGGGTACGTGCTTTGCCGTTGACGCTGGTCTGAGCCGACTTATCCGGAAAGGGGAAACATGCGTACATTGATCATTATTGGCGGCGGTCTCGTGCTGCTGGCGCTTTTTGCGCTGGGCGGACGCCTGCTCGGCGGCAATCCGGCGATGGTCACGGCGATGAGGATTTTCATTCCGCTGTGGGCCATTGCAGCCGGTATCAACATGTACATCGGCGTGGCGCAGGCCGGCTATTCAGTGATGGAAGAACTGCCGATATTTCTGCTGATCTTTGGCTTGCCTGCGGTGGCGGCCGGACTGGTTTGGTGGAAATGTTCTTGAGTTGCTGATTCTCAGGCGCCGGCAACGACATAACCCGATGGCGTACCCATCACGGTGGTGCGTTCCATGTGCCGCAACCGGGTTTCGTCAAAGTCGCCCAGTGCCTGGTGCATGGTGCAGCGGTTGTCCCAGACCACGATGTCGTGCTGGCGCCACTGGTGGCGATAGACAAATTCGGGTTGTGTCGCGTGTTTGTTCAGGTAATCGATCAGCGGTTTGCTTTCTGCCTCGGTCATGCCATCGAAGCGTTTGACTTTTTCACCGAGATAGAGCGCCTTGCGGCCGGTTTCGGGATGTATGCGCACCACCGGCTGCGCGATCGGTGGATTCAGTTTCAGCACTTCGGCGCGGCGCGCCTCTCCGGCATCCTGCTGGTTGATCTTGCGCGTGCCGGAGATGTGGATGCCGTGCAGGTCGGCGATGAGTTTCTTCATGCCACCAGACAATGCGTCGTAGGCCATGGTCATGTTGCAGAACAGCGTGTCGCCGCCGACTTCCGGCAGCTCGTAGCACTTGAGCAATGAACCCAGCGCGGGATGCGTGGTGTACGACAGGTCGGTGTGCCACAGGCGTCCGGTGTAGCGCGATTCGGAAGGCGTGCCGTCGGCATTGGGCCGGTTGGTAACCAGCAGCAGTTCCGGATAATCCGGATGGCGGTCGCTCGGCAGGGATTTGTGGTCGTCGAGTTCGCCGAAGCGGCGGCTGAATTCGATGTGCTGTTCGCGGCTGATGTTCTGTCCGCGCAGCAGCAGGATGGCGTGATCGAGAAAGACGCGGTGAATTTCACCGAAGGTGCTTTCGCTCATCGGTTTGTTGAGGTCGATGTCGCAGATTTCGGCGCCCAGCGCATTCGACAGCCGGCGCAGTTTGAGTGCCATGATGAATTCCTCCGGGGAACACTTCAGGCAAGGTTACCCGCGCAGCAGTGACCGATAAAGCCATGCTCCACATCGTGTGATTCTGCGGGCAGCAGGAGGATCAGCGGTGTGTCACCGCGCAGTGTTGCCGCTGCGATTGAGGTAGCTGCTGGTGGATGTGCTTGTTGCACGCCATGGCAGCGTGATCGCCGTGTTTTCCAGCTCTTTGTTGTCTACACTCAAGCCAACGATGCGCACGGTGCCGGTGATCGCGTTGTCCCGGACCTTGCCGCGGAATGTATGGCGTATGCGATCCGTACCTTCCAGTGTCATGTCGAGACCGAACGAGAGGTCATCCCCGACCAGTTTGATGTCGGTGAGTGAGCCACGACGATTGCCCTCGCGCACCACGCCTTCGACGTCCTGAAATTGCTGATCGAACACCGCGCCGTAAGTCCGCGACCTGCCGCCGACCGGCAGTTCCCAGTTCCAGTAGCCCCCGACACGGGCGGGGACTACCCACAGGTTCAGACGCATCGATTTGTCATCGATCCGATCGGGGCGCCAGCTGCCCAGCGCCCATACCCCCGTGATGACGCGGGTGCCGGGACGCGCCTCGGCGAGAATCTTCGGACGCAGCATGCGCATGATTTCCGGCCACAGCCAGATGAAAATCACATCAGCTTTTGACAGATCGGCGTCGAACACGTCGCCTTGTACAAACCGGACCCGATCCGCGAGTCCGAGTTTTTGCGCTGTGGCGTTTGATTCACGTACCAGTTTTTCATCAAGATCAATGCCCAAGCCGGTGACGCCGGCATGGGCGCGGGCGGCGGCGATGACGATGCGTCCGTCGCCGGAGCCGAGATCAACAACACTGTCGCCATCACGCAGATCAGCCAGCACGATCATCTGCTTGACGCTGACCGGATCGCTGGCGATAAAAATTGAAAAACGTTCCTGCGCCCGGACTGTGTTGCCTGCAGTCAGTGCTGCGCAAAGTATTGTTGCCTGCCACCACTGCATGGTTGTGCTCCTCAAAAATCGGCCCGGTGTTCCGTCATGTGGCACGGCGTGATATGACGTGGACGGGGGGCTGCAATTTTCGCTGCGCTGTGCAATCCTCTAGCCACGTCGACCTTCATGAGGATCTGTCGTTGTGACCGAGCCAAAACTTACGGGAAAAATTGCGCGTGAACGCATCGTGATGCTCGATATCCCGCGTCCGGGCAAGCAAGTCATTGAGGCTTTCCTTGCATTGACCGACCTCGCCGGCACGGTGTCGGATGCGATGGACGAACCGGGCATACACGGCGCGATTCCGGCCGCCATGCTGCAGCCGATGCTGCCGGGCGCACGCATGATCGGGCCGGTGATTACGGTGCGCAACATCATGCAGTCGGTGCCGCCGACGCTGGGCGCGATGGCACGCAAATCCGGGCAGGCCGACATCGAGGCGCATAATCTGGCCAAACCCGGTGACGTGCTGGTGATCGAGGGCGTGGCCGGTATTTCCAGTCTCGGCGGCAATTCGGCGACTGTCGGCAAACGCCAGGGCGAAGCCGGCGCGATCGTCGATGGCGCGACACGCGACGTGGCCACTGCGCGCGGCATCGGTTATCCGATCTGGGCGCGCGGCGTCAGCCTGATGACGGGCAAGTGGCGGGTGGAAACGGTCGCGATCAACGGCCCCGTGCAGATCTGCGGGGTGCCGGTGAATGCCGGTGATCTGGCGGTCGCCGACGACAACGGCGTGTGTTTTATTCCGAGGGCCAGAGTTGCTGATGTGCTGGCCCGTGCGCAGGCGCTGTCGGCCGGTGAGGAAGAGCGCAATCGTGATGTGGCCGCCGGCATGAGTGTGGTCGAAGTCGCGAACAAGGCGTACTTCAAGAAAATCGGTGAGTAGGATTCGCGCGCAGAACTGCGCTATGCACCAAGGAGGATATTTCGATGCAAACACCCCAAATCATCCCGACCGGCAAAGGTTGCGGCGCTGAAGTCAGGGGCGTTGATCTGGCCGCGCTGGATCCGTTGACGGTATCGACGCTGCAACAAGCGTTACTCGATCATCTGGTGGTGTTTATTCGCGGCCAGCCGGTTTCCGATCCGCAGTTGCTGGCGCTGGGCAAATCCTTCGGTGAACTTGAGCCGCCGGGCATGAGCGTCATTGGCAAGCCGTACATCGATGCATATCCCGACATACTGGTGATTTCCAACCTGATGGCCGATGGCCAGCCCATGGGCAACCTCGGAGCGGGTGAAGCGATCTGGCATACCGACATGTCGTATCGTGCGCGGCCCTGCACCATCGCCATCCTGCATGCGCTGGAAGTGCCACCCGAAGGCGGCAATACGTATTTTGCCAATCAATACATGGCCTATGAGACTTTGCCGGCGGATCTGAAAAAAAGTCTCGACGGCAAAATGCTGATCCACGACGAGACTTACAACAGCGGTGGGCAATTGCGCAAGGGGTTTGAGTCGGTCACCGACCCTCGCGAAGCACCGGGCGCGCAACATCGTGTTTTCCGCACCCATCCGCTGACCGGACGCAAGGCCTTGTATCTGGGTCGCCGGCGCAATGCCTACATCATCGGTTTGCCGCTGGAAGAAAGCGAGCAACTGCTCGATCAGTTGTGGGCGCACGCAGGGCAACCGGAGTTTGTGTGGGGCCACGAGTGGCAGGCGGGAGATACGCTGATCTGGGACAACCGTTGCCTTAACCATCGCCGTGATGCCTTCGACAATGCCGAGCGCCGCATGATGCACAGAGTGCAGATCCGCGGCGAGCTGCCGCGTTAAGCGGGCGTTTCCAAAGTCGTTTATCCTGCGCCTTCCCGCTCATTTTCCCGTTTATTCACGCACAGGATTCCAATATGTATCCGAATACGCTGCTCTATATCAAAGGCCAGTGGAGCGCCGCCGCTTCCGGCCGCACGCTGCCGGTGGTCAATCCGGCTACTCATCAGCAGATCGGCACCGTGGCCTACGCTGAAAAAGCCGATCTCGATCGCGCACTGGAAGCCGCCGAAGCGGGTTTCAAGGTGTGGCGCAAGGTGTCGGCGTACGATCGCAGCAAGGTGATGCGCAAGGCCGCGGATATTTTCCGCGAACGCGCCGATGCCGTGGCGTCGATGATGACCATGGAACAGGGCAAGCCGGTCGGCGAGGCAAAACTCGAAGTGCTCGCCGGCGCCGACCTGATTGACTGGTTTGCTGAAGAAGGCCGCCGCGCTT
>JAKFUJ010000139.1 GCA_021732805.1 Betaproteobacteria bacterium
GAACTCGGTGACCTTGAGGCAGTGGCGCGGAACAAGGCATTGAACATTCCCGTGCTGGCCAAACTGGCGGGCGAAGGTTATGCGATTCTGACCGCGGTGCCGTCGTGCACGCTGATGTTCAAGCAGGAACTGCCGCTGATGTTCCCGGATGACCCTGACGTCAAGGCAGTGGCCGAGGCGATGTTCGATCCCTTCGAGTACCTGGTCATGCGCCACAAGGACGGTTTGCTGAAAACCGGATTCAGCAAGGCGCTGGGCAAGGTGTCGTACCACATTCCCTGCCACCTGCGGGTGCAGAACATGGGGCAGAAGACGCGCGAACTGCTGGAGATGGTGCCTGATACCAAGGTCACCACGGTGGAGCGTTGTGCCGGCCATGACGGCACCTGGGGCGTCAAAAGCGAGTTTTTCGAACAGTCGATGAAAATCGGCCGTCCGGTATTCCGCTTGATGAACGATGCCGCGCCGGATTACATCAGCTCCGACTGCGCGATCGCAGGCCGGCATATCCAGCAGGGTATCGGCGAAGGCAGCGACGGCAAATCCGCTGCTGCAGCCGAAAAACAACATCCACTGACATTGATACGCATTGCGTACGGACTTTGAGGTTAGCCATGCCGCAGATCAGCCCAGACACCCTGATGCCCCTTGAGAAATACGCCAAGGCCCGGCCGGAGTTCCGCGCCAAGGTCATTGCACACAAGAAGAACCGTACGTTTCAGCTCGGTGCGAACGTGACACTGATTTTCGAGGACGAACTGACCGTCCGTTATCAGGTGCAGGAAATGCTGCGCGCCGAACGGATTTTCGAGGAAGCCGGCATCGCTGATGAACTGGATGCCTACAACCCGCTGATTCCTGACGGCAGCAACTGGAAAGCGACAATGCTGATCGAGTACCCGGACGAAAACGAGCGCCGGATCTGGCTCGCCAAATTGATCGGCATCGAAGACAAGGTCTGGGTGCAGGTTGCGGGGTGTGATCGCGTTTATGCGATTGCCGACGAGGACCTGGAGCGCGAAAACGGCGAAAAAACTTCCGCCGTGCATTTTCTCCGTTTCGAACTCACTGCACCGATGGTCGCAGCTTTACGCGGCGGTGCAATTCTGGGCATGGGCATCGATCATCCGAATTATTCGGTGTCTGTTGCGCCGGTCGGTGACACCATGCGCGCATCGTTGCTCACAGATCTGGCCTGAATGGCTCCAGTGCAGACGCACACTTAGGCCCGACAGGCAGTACAATCGGTGGAATGAACAACTTACGCATCAGGCTGCTTTGCTGGGGGGGAGTCGGCTTTTTTTTTGCCGCCTCGGTATCTGCTCAATGGGACGGCTGGGATTACAAGTTCGACCGTGAGGTTACGCCCTGGGCCGAATTGCAGCAGCAGCTGCCGGCGTATCCAGCTGATGAAAATCTGATCCCGCTGGATGTGGGTTCGGCCAGTCCGCACCGTTTTTTTGTGGATGGAAAATCCGTGTCTACTGCCGCCGATGGAGTCGTGCGGTACACGCTGGTGGTCAAAACTGCAGGCGGCGCCAAAAATGTGTCGTTTGAAGGGATGCGCTGCGAGTCGCGGGAACAGAAATATTACGCGACCGGTCTCGGTAATGGTGCGTGGGCGCGTGCACGCAATCCGCGGTGGCGTTTCATTGAGCCCAAGCGGGTCGATACCCAGTATGTCACGTTGTTCTCCGAATATTTCTGCCGCCTGAAATACGTGGCTGGAACTGCGGAGGAGATGGTGCAGGCATTGCGCCGCGGACCTTCACGGGCGCAGGTTGCCGAGTAAGTGATGTGCGCGGAGATCGCCTACAGCAGGACCAGATTGTCGCGGTGTATCAGCTCCGGTTCGTCAACGTAGCCCAGCTTGGCCTCTATCTGGCCGGAGGGTGTGCGCAGGATGCGGCAGGTATCGGCATGACTGTAGTTGATCAGGCCGCGCGCGATTTCGCGTCCTGACTCGTCCAGGCAACTCACCACTTCCCCGCGTTCAAAATTGCCCGAAGCGGCACAGACCCCTACCGGCAGCAGGCTTTTGCCGTCGATCAGCAGCGCTTTTACCGCACCGGCATCCAGCGTGACCCGGCCGCGCACCTGCAGGTGATCAGCCAGCCATTGCTTGCGCGCAGCGATTGTCGCCTGCTGTGCCAGCAGTTGCGTGCCAAGCCGCTCCCCGGCGGCGAGGCGCAGCAGCACATCGGGCTCGCGCCCCCAGGCAATGACGGTATCCGCGCCACTGCGCGCCGCGCGTTTTGCGGCGAGGATTTTGGTCAGCATGCCGCCGCGCGCGATGGCGCTGCCGGTGGAGCCGGCGATGGTTTCAAGATATGGATCTCCGGCAATACCGTCGGCGATCGGTTTGGCATCGGGATCCGTGCGCGGATCGGCGCTGTACAGTCCGCGCTGATCGGTCAAAATCACCAGCGCGTCGGCCTCGATCAGGTTGGCAACCAGCGCGGCCAGCGTGTCGTTGTCGCCGAAGCGGATTTCTTCGATGGCCACGGTGTCGTTTTCATTGATCACCGGGATTACGCCGAGGTCGAGCAGGGTGCGCAGTGTCGAGCGTGCGTTGAGGTATCGCTTGCGGTCGGCCAGGTCTTCATGGGTGAGCAGTATCTGCGACGCCAGCAGGCCGTGGCTGCGAAAGCAGGATTCATACACTTGCACCATGCCCATCTGACCGACTGCCGCCGCAGCCTGCAGCTCGTGCAGCGCATGAGGACGGCGAGTCCAGCCCAGGCGTTGCATGCCTTCGGCGATGGCGCCGCTGGAAACCAGGACGATCTCTTTTCCGTCGTTGCGCAGCCGCGCGATCTGCTCGGCCCAGCCGGTCAGCGCCGCATGATCCAGTCCCTGTCCGGCATTGGTCACCAGGCTGCTGCCGACCTTGACCACCAGTCGCCGGGCTTTTTTGATGACGGATTCCGTGGATTGATGCGCGTTCATGCGGCGTCGGCCATGGTTTTCCGGCGCATCGGTGTTTTGCGCGCGGCGGTGTTCTCGACATGTTCCATGATGGCAAACGTCATCGCCCGGCATCCTTCCCCTGTCAGCGCGGAAATATTAAAACTTTTGCGTTTGACACCCAACTGTTTCAGCAGCGTTTGCACCAGCTTCCCGCGCTCTGCTTCGGGTATCAGATCGAGCTTGTTGAACACCAACCAGCGCGGCTTGCGGTACAGGGCCTCGTCATATTTGCGCAGTTCCCGCACCAATGCCTTGGCATCGCGTACCACGTCCGCATCCGGGTCGGGCGGCATAACGTCAATGATGTGCAGCAGCAGCCGTGTGCGGGCGAGATGGCGCAGGAACTGGTGGCCCAGTCCCGCGCCTTCGGCGGCGCCTTCGATCAGCCCCGGGATGTCGGCAACAACAAAGCTGCGGTTGTCATCGACGCGCACCACGCCCAGGTTGGGTTGCAGGGTCGTGAACGGATAATCGGCAACCTTCGGGCGCGCCGCGGAGATCGCGCGAATCAGCGTCGACTTTCCGGCATTGGGCAGGCCAAGGAGGCCGACGTCGGCGAGAACCTTCAGCTCGAGCTTGAGATAACGCGAAACACCGGGACCGCCAACGGTGAACTGCCGCGGCGCGCGGTTGGTGCTGGATTTGAAGTGGAGGTTGCCGAGTCCGCCGTTGCCGCCTTCGGCCAGGGTGACCCGTTCACCGTCCTGCGCCAGATCAAACAGGATTTCGCCGGTTTCAGCATCGCTGACCACGGTGCCCACGGGCATGCGCAGCACGATGTCGTCGGCGGCGCGGCCGAAACAGTCCGCGCCCATGCCTTTCTGGCCGTTTTTTGCGCGATGAATACGTGCGTAGCGATAGTCGATCAGGGTGTTGATGTTGCGATCGGCTACCGCAAAAATGCTGCCGCCGCGGCCGCCGTCGCCGCCGTCGGGCCCGCCGCGCGGCACGAATTTTTCACGGCGAAAGCTGGCGACACCGTCGCCGCCCTTGCCGGCATGCACTTCTATCCGTGCTTCATCAATGAATTTCATGGCGTTCTCAAAATAAAAAGGCCCTGTCGTTCAACAGGGCCTTTTCAGTGATATGGCAATAGCTCAGGCAGGAACGACACTCACGGTCTGGCGCTGTTGCGGACCCTTGTGCGCGAACTGCACGCGTCCGTCCATTTTGGCAAACAGCGTGTGGTCGCGCCCGATGCCAACGTTCTCGCCGGGGTGCATGCGGGTGCCGCGCTGGCGCACGATGATGCTGCCCGCGGGGATCAGTTCACCGCCGAAACATTTGACGCCGAGGCGTTTTGCCTGTGAGTCGCGGCCGTTGCGGGAACTGCCGCCTGCTTTTTTATGTGCCATCTGGTGTGCTCCTTAGCCAGCGATGCCGGTGATTTCGAGTTCGGTGAAATTCTGGCGATGGCCCTGGATTTTACGATAGTGCTTGCGCCGGCGCATTTTGAAAATATGCACCTTGTCGCCGCGTCCCTGGGACAGCACCTTGGCCTTGACCGCGGCGCCCGATAGCAGCGGCGTGCCGAGCTTGACGCTGCCGTCTTCGGCAATCATCAGAACCTGATCGAGTGTGACCTCAGACCCGACTTCGGCCGGAAGTTGCTCAACCTTGATTTTGGTGCCAGCGCTCACGCGATACTGTTTGCCGCCGGTCTTGACTACCGCATACATGGAAAACCTCTCGCTCAAACTACGGAAAGCCCGCGATTATACAAGCCGGTCTGCGAGGAGTCAAAACATACTTGGGACCGCTTATCAGTGGATTATCAATAAAAATCATATGGTTGCGGTCGTCCGTTGTGGTCGGCCCGGCGTCCGTGGCGTGCGCTTGGCGACGCGAAGTTGTTATCATTGGCGTTTTTGCCCGCCCCGTGTTTCTCGAAAATCTCAGCAAACTGATTGTCGCCGACATGGCAGCCGTGGATCGGGTGATCCGCGAGCGCCTGCATTCGGAGGTGGCGCTGATCCGGCAGGTGGCCGAGTACATCATCGGCAGCGGCGGCAAACGGTTGCGCCCGGCGCTGGTGCTGTTGTCCGCAGGCGCACTCGGTTATCGCGGCAGCTCGCACCACACACTGGCGGCGGTCGTGGAATTCATCCATACCGCGACCCTGCTGCATGACGATGTTGTTGATGAGTCGGCTCTGCGTCGCGGCCGTCCCACGGCCAATACGCTGTTTGGCAATGCCGCATCGGTACTGGTCGGAGATTTCGTCTATTCCCGGGCCTTCCAGATGATGGTGGACGTGGATGACATGCGGGTGCTGCGGGTGCTGGCGGATGCCACCAATGTCATTGCCGAGGGCGAGGTGCTGCAATTGATGAATTGCCGCAACGTCGACATTGACGAGGATAGTTATCTGCGTGTCATCCGCTACAAGACGGCCAAACTGTTCGAGGCCGCCAGCCGCTTGGGTGCCCTGCTGGCCGGAGCACCACCGGCCGTGGAGGCGGCGATGGCTGCCTACGGCAGCCATCTGGGCACGGCATTCCAGCTGATAGACGATGTGCTGGATTATTCAGGTGATGCCGGTGTTATCGGTAAAAACGTTGGTGACGATCTTGCCGAAGGCAAACCGACACTGCCGTTGATTCGTGTCATCCAACACGGCACACCTGGCGAGGCTGCTCTGGTACGCGGGGCACTGGCTTCGGGCGGTCTGGACGAACTGGATCGTGTGCTGGCGGCAATCCGCAGCTCGGGAGCGCTGGATTACACTCGCCGGCAGGCCGCAGCCGAAGCGGATGCAGCGCGTGCCGCGCTGGACGGGATTCCATCCACGCAGTACCGGGATTCTTTGCTACAATTAGCGTCATTCGCGGTGACGCGGACGCATTGACGAAGGGCACGCGCAACGTGCCCTTCTTGTTTGTGGATGTTGTGGATTTTGCTGTTCCACGTTGCTTGTTTTGTTTGATCTGTTGATGCAATTCGGGGTGTAGCTCAGCCTGGTAGAGTACTGCGTTCGGGACGCAGGAGTCGGAGGTTCGAATCCTCTCACCCCGACCATGATTTTCTGGATGTCATCCGGTTGTTCCGACCGGAGCGGCACGGTCTTCCCGATTCCGGAGTGTTACAGATGGCCCGCCTAGCCTATGGCGACGAAAACAGCAGTCCTGCAGTGCGGGCGCTTGCGGATCAGATCCGCAAGGAGCGCGACGGGCGCATGCTCAATCTGTACAGCATGCTCCTCAATGCCCCTCCGGTAGCCGAAGGCTGGCTCGCGCTGTTTACTGCGATCCGCCAGCAATGCACCTTGCGCGGCGATTATCGGGAACTGGTCATCCTGCGCGTGGCGTTGCTGAACGGCGCGACTTATGAGTTTCAGGTGCATATCCCATTTGCGATGCGCGAAGGCATCACCCAGGCGCAGATTGATACGCTGGACCGCTGGCAGGATTCCACTGCATTGACGCTGGCGCAGCGGGCGGTGCTGGCCTATACCGACGCCATGACGCGTGACATTCATGTGCCGGACACCGTTTTTGAGGCTTTGCGCGGGCACTTCAACCAGCGCGAAATCGTCGAGCTGACAGCGACCATCGGGGGCTACAATCTGGTGTCGCGTTTTCTGGAGGCGCTGGCCGTGGATCCGGAGTCTGTGCACGTTTAAAGTGCGCCTGAATGTGGTGCAGGTTCCGTGAGTCACCGTCGCACTGTCGAGAGTCGAAGCAATGACCAAGATTCTGCTTATTGCAATCGCGTTTGCGGCAGTATTCTGGCTGCTGCGCAATCATCGCCGGCGCGCGGATCGCGCCGCACAGCCGCCGCCCGATGCGCCGGCCGAAGACATGGTGGCCTGCGCCCATTGCGGCGTGCATTTGCCGCGCGGTGAAAGCCTGATTTCCGAAGCCCGCCATTTCTGCTCCCAGGAGCACGAGCAGGAATTTCGCCGGTGACGTTGAGCGCATTTCATGAGTGCTGCTGAACATACGGCGCGGCTCGAATCCGAAGCGGCGGGGGCGACACAGCAGCCCCCGGATACCTACTGGCGGTCGCTGATACTGTTCAACAGTTATCGCACGGCCGCGGCACTGCTGCTGCTGCTGGCTGCGGGGTATTGGGGCAACACGCTGCAGTTTGGTTCCCGCGACATGCGCTTGTTCCTGTTCGGCGCAGCGGCTTATGCGGCGTTCGCGCTGATGGTGTTCGTGCTTCTTCGCTCCCGTGAGCATTTTACCTGGCAGTTGGCCATCCAGGTCGGCGGCGACATCGTTTTTGTCGTGTTGCTGATGTACGCCAGCGGCGGATTGTCGAGCGGGCTCGGGTTGCTGCTGCTGACGTCGCTGGCTGCCGCCGGGCTGGTTTCCCGGGGGCAGTTGACGCTGTTTTTCGCGGCTATTGCCACCATCGCCGTGTTGCTCGAGCAGACCTACGAAGTGCTGCGCTTTTCGGAGAGCGGCGCCCAGTATGCCCAGGCCGGTCTGTTGTCGATTGCCTATTTCGCGATTGCATGGCTCTCGCATGAACTGGCCAGACGCTCTCTGGCGAGCGAGCAGCTTGCAGCGCAGCGCGAAATCGATCTGGCCAACATGGCGCAGGTCAATCAACTGGTCATCCAGGACATGGAGCACGGCGTGATCGTTGTTGACGGCGACGGCATCGTGCGCCAGGTCAATACTGCCGCGGAGCGCATGATTGGCGGGTTGCGCGGCGGCGGCGTGGTGGCGCTGAAAGACCGGGCGCCGACGTTGCACGGCAGGGTCGAGAACTGGCTGCGCGATCTGCAGGGCAGCAACACGCCGGACGCCTTCGAACTGGGCCCGCGCCTGCGCGCGCGGCTGGTGCCGGTGGCGGCGCGGCGGGGCGCCGGAGCGGTCATTTTTCTGGAAGATCAGGCGCGCATCCAGGCTGAAGCGCGGCAATTGAAACTCGCCGCGCTCGGACGGCTGACCGCGAATATCGCGCATGAAATCCGCAATCCTCTGGGCGCCATCAGCCATGCCGCGGAACTGTTGCAGGAAGAGTCCGGCGTTTCGACGGGGGCGCAGCGGTTGACCACCATCATCCGCGACAACACGCGCCGACTCGACCGCATGATCAACGATGTGCAGACACTGAATCGCGGAGAGCGCGCCGTACGCGAGCGTTTTCATCTGGCCACTTATCTGAATTCTTTCATTGAACAGTTTGTCGCGACCGAAAAGCTTGACGCCAATGTCATCGAGCTGCGCCAGGCGACCGACTCCCACGTCATGTTCGATCGCGACCATCTCAACCAGGTGTTGTGGAACCTTTGCCAGAATGCGCTGCGCCATTCCCGCCGCGGACCCGGCAGCATCAGCTTGCTGGCGGAGCGGTCGCGCCGTGGCAATACGGTAAGATTGGACATCGTCGATGACGGTTCGGGAGTGCCGCCGGAATCCCGCAGCAAACTGTTCGAACCGTTTTTCACCACATCACCCGGCGGCACCGGATTGGGACTTTATCTGGCCCGGGAAATCTGCGAGGCCAACGGCGCAGTACTCGAATATGTTGAAAGCAACGGCGGTGCGCGTTTTTCGGTCACCTGCGCTGAGGGTTGAAGGGGAGTCATGGCGGCAACAGGTCAGGTACTGGTGGTTGATGACGAGGCGGACATTCGCGAACTGCTCGCGATGACGCTGCTGCGCATGGGCCTGGAGCCGCATTGCGCAGGCAGTGTGTCCGAAGCGCTGGCGCTGCTCGGCTGCAATTCATTCGAACTGTGCCTGACCGACATGCGGCTGGGCGACGGCGATGGCCTGTCGATCGTCGAGCACATCACCAGGAATCATCCCAGCCTGCCGGTGGCCGTAATTACCGCGCACGGCAGTGCGGAGAATGCGGTGGCTGCGCTGAAAGCCGGTGCATTCGATTATCTGGGCAAGCCGGTCTCGCTGGATCAACTGCGGTCGCTGGTGCGATCCGCTCTGAAACTACCGCGCCCAGGGGGTGATCGGCAAAACCCGGAATCCGGCGAACAGCGAGTAACCGGTTCGCCGGACCTGATCGGCGATTCATCGCTGATGGCGCAGGCAAGGCGGATGATCGACAAGCTGGCGCGGAGCCAGGCCCCGGTGCAGATTCGCGGCGAATCAGGCTGC
>JAKFUJ010000130.1 GCA_021732805.1 Betaproteobacteria bacterium
CAGCAGCGCGCAGCGTTCGGTCGCCTTGCCGAATCTGCCGACAGTCGCCGAGCAGGGGCTGCCGGGATTCGAGTTCGTCAACTGGTTTGGCATTGTTGCGCCGGCACGCACACCGACGGTGATTGTCAACGATCTGCAACAGCAGGTCGCGCAGATCCTGCAGCAGCCTGCGGTGAGTGAGCGGCTGAAAAATCTGGATTCAACGATCGTCGGCAGCACACCCGCAGTATTTTCTGCTTTCCTCGCAGCTAACATGGCGAAATGGGGGGCGGTGCTGCGTAATTCCGGCGTCAAGGTGGATTGACGTCGCCGTCGCGGAGGGTGTTATTGCAGCGTGCGCGAGGGCACATACCGGCTCCCGACCCTCACGCGACTATAATGCCGCCATGCAAGCCGTCGCCGCCAACCCGAAAGACCTTTTCAGCCACCGCAAGTACTGGGCGGCGCGCTTCGGTACGGCCCCCTTCCTGCCGATGTCGCGCGCCGAGATGGACCAGCTCGGTTGGGACGAGTGCGACATCATCCTTGTCACCGGCGATGCCTATGTCGACCATCCCAGTTTCGGCATGGCCATCGTCGGCCGGCTGCTGGAGGCGCAGGGCTTTCGTGTCGGCATCATTGCCCAGCCGGACTGGCACAGTGTCGAGGCCTTTCGCGCACTGGGCCGGCCGAAACTCTTTTTCGGTGTCACCGCCGGCAACATGGATTCGATGGTCAACCGTTATACGGCTGACCGTCGCTTGCGCAGTGATGATGCCTACACGCCGAATGCCGAACCGGCAAAACGCCCCGACCGTTCGGTCATCGTCTACAGCCAGCGCGCGCGCGAGGCGTATTCCGATGTGCCCATCGTCATCGGCGGCATCGAGGCCAGCCTGCGGCGCATTGCGCATTTTGATTACTGGTCGGAAAAAGTGCGGCGTTCGGTGCTGGTCGATGCCAAGGCCGACCTCCTCGTTTACGGCAATGCCGAACGCGCGATTGTCGATATTGCGCATCGCCTTGCGGCGCGCGCACTCATCGCCAGCATCACCGATATCCGCGGCACGGCTTATCTGCGCGCGGCGACTCCAGCGGACTGGATCGAGATCGATTCGACGCGCATCGACATGCCGGGGCCGCTGAATCCTCCCGTCGATCCCTATGCGATGGAAGCCGACATGGCAAAAAACGCGCCGGCAACTGGCGGTGCGCAGGTGGTGCGTTTCATCCGCGAAGTCAAAAATGCCGACCGCGCGCGCAGCGTGATCCGCATGCCGTCGTATGACACGGTGGCGCAGGATCCGGTGCTGTATGCGCATGCTTCGCGCATCCTGCACGTCGAATCCAATCCCGGTAATGCGCGGGCGCTGGTGCAGCGTCACGGAGAGGGGAAAAATGCGAGGGAAGTCTGGATCAACCCGCCGCCGATTCCGCTGACCATGAAGGAAATGGACGCGTTATACGAATTGCCGTACGCGCGGGTGCAGCATCCGGCGTACGGCAAGGCAAAAATTCCTGCCTACGAGATGATCCGTTTTTCGGTGACCATCCAGCGCGGCTGTTTCGGCGGCTGTACCTTCTGTTCGATCACCGAACATGAGGGCCGCATCATCCAGAACCGTTCCGAGGATTCGATCATCCGCGAAGTCGAGCACATCCGTGATACCTCGCCGGGGTTCACCGGGGTGATCTCGGACCTCGGCGGGCCGACGGCGAACATGTATCGCCTCGCCTGCAAGAGCAGGGAAATCGAATCCGCCTGCCGCCTGCCGTCGTGCGTGTATCCGGGCGTGTGCTCGAATCTGAATACCGACCATGCACCGCTGATCGGGCTGTATCGTCGTGCCCGTGCGCTGCCCGGCATCAAGAAAGTGTTGATTGGCTCCGGCGTACGTTACGACCTGGCGGTGGAATCACCGGAATATGTGAAGGAACTGGCGCAGCACCATGTCGGCGGCTACCTGAAAATCGCGCCGGAAGCGATTGGCGAAGGGCCGCTGTCGAAAATGATGAAGCCGGGCGTCGGCACCTATTACAAGTTCAAGGAATTGTTCGATAAATATTCCAAAGAGGCCGGCAAGGAACAGTATCTGATTCCGTATTTCATCGCGGCGCATCCCGGTACCACCGATCAGGACATGCTGGAGCTGGCGCTGTGGCTGAAGCAGAACGGTTTTCGCGCCGATCAGGTGCAGGCCTTTTTGCCGTCACCGATGGCGACGGCGACGGCGATGTATCACTCGGGCAAGAATCCGTTGCGCAAGGTGACCCGCGACAGTGAGGACGTGATCATTCCGAAGGGATTGCGCGTGCGCCGACTGCACAAGGCGCTGCTGCGTTACCACGATGCCGAAAACTGGCCGCTGTTGCGCGATGCCTTGCGGCGCATGGGCCGGCGCGATCTGATCGGCAGCGGCAAACACCAGTTGGTGCCGACGTTTCAGCCTGCGGGCACGGGGCTCAAGCCGGAGGGCGCGCGCAAGCCGAGCAAGTACCAGTCATTTCGCACCCAGCACACCGGATTGCCGCCGGTGCCGTTGGCGAGTGACCGCAAAGCGCCGGCGGCAAAAAGCAAACGACCGGCGCGCGCCGCCAAGCCGCGCTAAGTGGTTTTTAAAGCAGCGGACTCCAGTGCCATTTTGCGGCGACGACGAACCGCATTCATCGTGGTCACCACCAGCATGTCGAGCATGCAGTAGAAGGTGCCGGCGGCCAGCGGCGGGTTCATCGTGGTCCAGCCGGTCACCGGCACATCGTGCAGCCACACCCAGTTGCCAATTGCGGTGCCATAGATTTCCAGGCCCAGCGACAGCATGAACATCACGGCATACAGTTTGCGGCCGTTGCTGAACACAATGCACAACAGCAATAACGCATAAAGAATCAGACCCATGGTGTCTGCGCCTATCCATGCCAGCGCAATCACCGGCGGCGCTGCGGCCAGCGGCACGGCCCAGATGATTGAATCGGGCATGCGTTTACAAATGGCAATACCCAGCACAAACACCAGTGCATGCGCCGGGGGCACGAACAGGGGAATGTTGTTGAGGCGATACTCGTACAGTCCCCAGCCCAGTGACAGAAAAATTTCGCCGGCGGTGGCGTAGGCCACACACAGCATCATGCTGTTGCGGGTTTCCGGCGTGGACTGCGCCAGCCAGTACAGCAATATCGTCCAGGTCGCGAGGCTGACGGCATCCTGGCCCCACACCGGCACATGCTGATCGACCAGCAAACCGATGGTGATCAGCGCGACGATGGTCCACGCTGGCAATGGTGCGGTCGTGGCGCCGGGCGCAGGCAGTGTGGCGACAATCATATATAAGTAATTGATTTTATTAACTATTTTCCACTGAATCGGGCTTTGCGCTTTTCCTTGAAACTGGCAATGCCTTCCTTCGCGTCGGCGCTTTGGCGGATGCGCTGGATCGCGGCGCGGCCCTGTGCCGCCAGTTCCGACGGGCCTTTCGGAATGATGCGGCTGACGTAATCGCGCAGCACCGACAGCACCAGTGGCGCATTGTGAGCTAGCTGGCGCGCCCACACCAGCGCGGCATCGAGTTGCGCACCGGGCTTGACCAGTTGGTTGACCAGACCGACCTGATACATGCGTTCAGCGGTGATTTCATTGCCGACCAGCATCAGCTCCATCGCGACCTTGTGTGGAATGCGCGCGGCGAGTCCGGCGATGGCGGCGCCGGTGAAACCGACTTTTGCTTCGGGGAACATGAACTTTGCGTCTTCAGTTGCGATGCACAGATCGCACATCTGCACGATGACCACGCCACCACCGACCACCCAGCCGCCGACGGCAGCGATCAGCGGTTTGTGCATCATCACGCCGATGTTGGGCACGCAGCCCGGAAAATCCTCCGGCGGTCCTTTGATGTCGGCGCCGCCGGTGAAATGCGCACCGGCATGGGTCAGCACGCCGACACGGTCATCGCCGTCGTTCAAACGCTCAAGCGCTGCGCGTAACTGTGCGGCGACATCGTTGTTGATGGCGTTGCGTTTGTCGGGACGGTTCAGCGTGATGATGGCGACGCCGTCGCGTGATTCGTACGTGACTACGGATGTACTCATGGATGCCTCCTGCAATTCAAGGGGTGGATGCGGCAAGTGTCGCACGCGCGTCGAGGGCGATGACGCCGTTGCCGGATTCATGTACCAGCAACGGATTGATATCGAGTTCAGTCAGGCGTGGACCCAATGCGGCTGCCATTGTGCTTAATTTCGAAATGGCATCGGCGAGCGCGTTGATATCGGCCGGTGGGCGGCCGCGTGCACCAGCCAGTACCGGCGCGATGCGCAAACGTTCGATCAGCCGTTTTGCGTGCGCGGCCGAGATCGGGGCGATCGCCATCTGCACGTCATTGAGAATTTCGACCAGCACGCCGCCGCAGCCCATGATCACCACCGCGCCGAACTGCGGATCCCAGCGACAGCCGACGATCAGTTCGGTGCCGCCGCGGATCATCGGTTGCACGACGCAGCCGGCCAGTGTTGCGCCAGGCAGATGCGCGCTCAGACCGCGCGCGATGTCCTGCCAGGCGATTTGCAATGCAGAAGCATCGGCAATGTTCAACTTGACTGCGCCGGCATCGCTTTTATGCACGAGGTCGCGGCAGACGCCTTTCAACACCACCGGGTAACCGATGCGTTGCGCTTGTTCGATTGCAGCGTCGGGCGTTGCTGCCAGTACATCGTCAGTGGTGTGGATGCCGCAAGTGCGCAGCAGTGTTTTGGTTTCCGGCTCCGTCAGTCGGCCGTCGGGCAATGCCGCTGCATGCGCACACAAGGCTGCAATAAAGCTTGATGGTGATGCGGGTGGTGGCGGATTGCGCAGCGCCTCACCGTACTCCACGGCGGCCCGCAGCACTCGCAGCGTGTCATCGAGCCGGTTGGTATAAGGGCAGGCGATTTTTTTCAGCGCGTTGCGCGCGCCGTCGACCAGCGTGCCGGGCGTCAGCAATAGTGCCGTGGGTTTGCTGCCGGCCAGCGCGGCGCTGCCCCACTGCCGCACCTTGTCTTCGAGTTGCGGTGTGGTGGCGACGGCGATCAGGATGGCGCCGACCGCCGGATCTTTTGCGAGTAATTCGTAAGCCGTCAGCGCGCTGTCGAGCCCGCTCGTCCGCGGCAGTCCGCCGACGTCCAGCGGATTGATGGTGCGGCCCGGCGGCAGCAGTTTTCGCAGTTCAGCAACGGTAGCTGCGCCGGGTTCAGCCAGTGTCAGCCCTGCCGCAACTACGCGGTCTCCGGTGACGGCGACCGTGCCGCCCGAGGGCGACATCACGGCAACGCTGGATGCCGTCGGCGCGCCAAAGCGGATCAGGAAATCCGCGCAGTAAATCAGCGCTTCCGGATCGTCGAGCAGGCATACGCCATGATCGCGGCAGGCGGCTTCCCATACGGCGTACGAACCGGCAAGACTGGCGGTATGGGATTGCGTGACTTGTTGTCCCGCGGCACTGCGTCCGGCTTTGACCGCCAGTATCGGCTTGCCGGCGGCGCGGGCGCGTTGCGCCAGGGCAAGAAAACGAGCGCCGTCATTCAGACCTTCGATATAGAGACAGATTGCGCGGGTGTTGTCGTCTTCGATGAAGTACTCGACCAGATCGCACAGTTCGACATCGGCCTGATTGCCGACGGTGGCGGCAACGCTGAAGCCGGCGCCCAGATCCTGGGCATGAGAAATCAGTGACGCCATCAGCGAACCGCTCTGGCTGGCCAGACCGATGGCGCCGCGCGGCATCGGTTCCACGGCGAGTGCCACCGATGAAGTCAGTGCCAGTTGCAGATGCGGGTTGATATAGCCCAGGCAGTTGGGGCCGATCAGGCGCATGTCGTGGCTGCGGGCAATTTGCACCAGTGCATCCTGGCGCGCCGCGCCTGCAGCGCCGGTTTCGGCAAAATCGGCGGTGATGACCACTGCACCGCGTGCGCCGGCGCGACCGCAATCTTCCAGTGCGGCAGGCAGAAGTGCCGCGGGCAGGGCCAGTATGCAGACATCGACGGGATCGCCGGTAGCCAATTTGGGTATGGCTGGAATACTCAAGACCTCGGCAGCCGTCGGATGCACAGGCACGATGCGGCCGCGGTAGCCGTGCTTGACGAGAAAATGCATGACCCGCCCGCCAAATTTGGCGGGGTCGCCTGAAGCGCCGATCACGGCGACGCTGCGCGGGTTGAGTATGGCCCGCAGTGTGGAAACCGCTGAGTTCATGAGTCGGCGCCGAGCATAACATTGCCTCGCAGCGCCCCCGGTTGCCGTCAGCGGCGTCCTATAATCAGCCGCTGTTGCCAGTAACTTCCGGAGAACATGATATGGACGGTGTAGCGGTAGTGACCGGAGCCAGTTCCGGTATCGGTGAAGCCATCGCGCAGGATTTGCTGGATCAGGGATTGACGGTGGTCACGTTGCAGCGCCGGCCACCACGAATCAAACATGCGCGCATCCTGCACCACGAAGTTGATCTCGCCGACGCCGCGTCGGCAACCGCAGTGGCGAAAGAGGTGGCAGCCCAATATCCCGTGCGTTATCTGGTCAACAATGCCGGCGCCAACCGGCCGGGTGCGCTGGAGCAGGCGACGGTCGATGACATGGATCATGTTTATGCGTTGAACGTCCGCGCGGCGATGATCCTGATCCAGACTCTGGTGCCGGGCATGCGCCAAGCCAAATTTGGCCGCATCGTCAGCATTTCCTCGCGCGCCATTCTGGGCAAGACCCAGCGCCTGGCCTATGCCGCCGGCAAGGCAGGACTTGTCGGCATGACAAGGGTACTTTGTCTGGAGTTAGCAGGAGATGGCATAACAATCAACGCAGTTGCACCCGGCCCCGTAGCCACGGAATTGTTCGATAACGGTCATCCCAAGGGCAGCGCTAAACGGCAGGCGGTGATCGACAGCATCCCGGTCAAATGGGTGGGGACACCAAGGGATGTGGCACGGGCAGTCAGTTTTTTCCTGAATCCGGACAGTGGTTATATTTCGGGTCAGACTTTGTTTGTCTGTGGTGGCAGTAGCGTCAGTGGATCGGGAGGCAATTAGATTAAGTAATTGTTTTTATTAATTTATTCCTTTGACCTGAATCCCCCAAAAAGTTTGCGTGTGCCCACTTTTAAATGGAATCCGGCGGGACAAAGGCTGGTAGTGGGTAGTTTCGAGTTACGGCCACAAGGTTTTGACTTGCCGCAGACTCGAGTTCGATTCCTCTCTCATTTCCGGTGTCGATCCATTGCAAAATCAGCTTGATTTCAAAGCATTTGTGGTTAGTTGCCGCGGATCTTTGGACAGACACCGGTCTCCGGCAATTTTCATGCTCAATTCGTTGACACTACGACGAAATCTGACCATAATTATCGGTTTCGTTCGGAGGGGTTCCCGAGCGGTCAAAGGGGGCAGACTGTAAATCTGTTGGCTCAGCCTTCGAAGGTTCGAATCCTTCCCCCTCCACCAGTATTGGGCTCTTCCGGATTGGCGTGCGGCATGGCTGGAAGAAAAAGATGTTGCTGTATCGGTTGCGGATTCTCGGAGTGGTGTGGCAGGGCGTTTTCGACAGTGCAGGGCGGGTGTAGCTCAATGGCAGAGCCGAAGCCTTCCAAGCTTAAGACGAGGGTTCGATTCCCTTCACCCGCTCCAGTAAACCGCTCTCCGAAGAGAGCATGGCAGCAGCGCGATTTTGCGCCCATGTAGCTCAGTGGCAGAGCACTCCCTTGGTAAGGGAGAGGTCGCGTGTTCAATCCACGCCATGGGCACCAGATTTTGTGAGGCGGATAGGCAGCCGTTTTTAACTTTTTTTCTAACCATCAACAGCAAACGCGGTAGGGAAAAGCAATGGCCAAGGGTAAATTTGAGCGGACGAAGCCGCACGTGAACGTGGGGACGATAGGGCACGTGGATCACGGGAAGACGACGCTGACGGCGGCGATCACGACGGTGCTGTCGAAGAAGTTTGGTGGTGAAGCGAAAGCCTACGACCAGATTGATGCGGCGCCGGAAGAGAAGGCACGCGGGATCACGATCAACACGGCACACGTGGAATACGAGACGGCCAACCGCCACTACGCCCACGTGGATTGCCCGGGCCATGCCGATTATGTGAAAAACATGATCACGGGTGCGGCGCAGATGGACGGCGCGATCCTGGTGGTGTCCTCGGCCGACGGCCCGATGCCGCAGACCCGCGAACACATCCTGCTGGCGCGCCAGGTGGGTGTTCCCTACATCATCGTGTTCATGAACAAGGCGGACATGGTGGATGACAAGGAACTGCTGGAGCTGGTGGAGATGGAAGTACGCGAGCTCTTGTCCAAATACGAATTCCCGGGCGACGACACCCCGATCATCATCGGCTCCGCGCTGAAAGCGCTGGAAGGCGACAAGGGTGACCTGGGCGAAGTGGCGATCATGAAGCTAGCGGACGCGCTGGACACCTACATCCCGCAGCCCAAGCGTGCGCTGGACGGCGCGTTCCTGATGCCGGTGGAAGACGTGTTCTCGATCTCCGGCCGCGGCACCGTGGTCACGGGTCGTGTCGAGCGCGGGATCATCAAGGTCGGCGAAGAGATTGAAATCGTGGGGCTCAAGCCGACGCTGAAGACGGTATGCACGGGTGTTGAAATGTTCAGGAAGCTCCTGGATCAGGGTCAGGCGGGCGACAACGTGGGCATTCTGCTGCGCGGCACCAAGCGTGAAGAGGTGGAGCGCGGTCAAGTGCTGGCGAAGCCGGGCTCAATCACCCCGCACACCAAGTTCACGGCCGAGATTTACGTGCTGTCGAAGGACGAGGGCGGTCGTCATACGCCGTTCTTCAACGGCTACCGTCCGCAGTTCTACTTCCGCACCACCGACGTGACGGGCAGCATCGAGTTGCCGAAGGGCACGGAGATGGTGATGCCGGGGGACAACATTTCGATCACGGTGGCGCTGATCCAGCCCATCGCGATGGAAGAGGGGCTGCGCTTTGCCATCCGTGAGGGCGGCAGGACCGTCGGCGCCGGCGTCGTCGCCAAAGTGATCGAGTAA